>JAGOFZ010000044.1 GCA_017996955.1 Longilinea sp. | reverse complement strand
ATCGCCGCGGGTACTCCTGGCGGTGGATTACGAACCAGGCCTGACCGGTGAAATGCAGTTGATCAGTGTTGGCGCTGTGGAAAGCCTGATGCAGATGAACGCCCGGATCATCACCCTGTCCACCTCTCCCACCGGCACCGCTCTGGCAGATCAGCTTCTGCGCACCGCACTGCAAGACATCCCCGCTTATCCGCTGGTTGATCAAACCATCTCCCTGGGGTATCTCCCCGGCGGCGAATCGGGCCTGGCGCAGTTTGCCAACTCGCCCCAGCAGGCTTTGCCCTACACGACCGATGGACAATCCGCCTGGTCGCTGCCGGTGCTGGAAGGCGCAGCCAGCCTCTCTGACTTTGATGCGCTCCTGCTGCTCACCGACAGCCCCGATGTGGCTCGCTCCTGGATTGAGCAGGTGCAGCCCTCCCTGGGTGATGTTCCCTTGCTGGTCATTTCCAGCGCCCAGGCCGCCCCCCTGATTTTGCCCTATGTGCAGTCCAATCAGGTTGATGGATTGGTCGGCGGTTTATACGGCAGCGCAGCTTACGATCAGTTAGCCCAGCGCCCCGGCAGCACCGCCCGCAGCCTCTGGGATTCCTACCAGATCGGCATGCTGTTGATTGTTGTTTTCATCCTGGTCGGCGGATTGTATTATGCAATCTCCCGCATGTTGGGCCGCCGCAAGACTCGCAAGCCCCGCAGAGAGGCATAGCCACATGGGAAATCTCGACCTTCTCTGGACATTGATCGGCTTTCTCCTGACCTTAATGGTCTTCAGCTACCTGTTTGGCGATAACCCCGTCTTTCGCCTGGCATCCTACCTGCTGGTCGGTGTCGGCGCGGGATACACCGCCGTGGTGCTGATTTTTGAGGTCATCATCCCCCGCCTTGGTGCGCCGCTCCTCAGCGGCGACCTGACTCGTCAGGTGCTGGCAGGCGTGCCCATCATTCTGGGCCTGCTGCTGCTGACCAAGCTTTCTCCCCGGCTGTCCAGCCTGGGCAATGTGTCCATGGCCTATCTGGTAGGCGCTGGCGCTGGCGCAGCTGTGGGCGGCGCAATCTTTGGCACGCTTTTCCAACAGATTGGTGCCGCAATTGCCCCCTTTGGCATGGATGGCCCCAACCCCTTCGGTCAGCTATTGCAGGGCGTTCTGATGGTCATTGGCGCGGCCGCCACCCTGCTCTACTTCCATTTTAGCGCCCGTCCCCGCCCCGATGGCCCCCCCCGCCGCTCGGCCCTGATTGAGACCGGCGCCAAAATTGGCGAAGTCTTTATTGGCCTCACCCTCGGAGCGCTTTTTGCCGGGGTCATGGCTTCTGCGCTGACAGCTCTGCTGGAGCGCCTCAACTTCCTGATCCAAACCATCTTGAATCTCTTTTGATAACTGGCTGCTATGACAACTTCTCTGGTGGATGCTGAATCGGTACTGGCGGTAGACCTGGGGTCTGTGCTGACCCGGGTACTGCTGTTTGATACCGTCGATGGGCAATATCGCTTTATCGCCTCCGGGGTTGCGCCCAGCACAGCCGGCGCACCCTACTCCGACATCGGTGAAGGCATCAATCAGGCGCTTTACCAGCTTCAGGAAGTGACCGGGCGCGTTCTGGTGGACCCTGAAGGCCGCCTGATTATGCCTGCCCAGCCCGATGGCTCTGGCCTGGACCGGCTGACAATTGTCTTCTCGGCTGGGCCCGAACTGCGCGTGGTCACTGTCGGTTTGCTGGAAGATGTCTCGCTGGAAAGCGCCAACCGGCTGGTGGAAATGACCTATGGTCAGGTGGTGGAACAGATTGGCATCAATGACCGCCGCCGTCCCGAAGTGCAGGTGGATGCCATTCTCCAGGCCCGCCCCGATCTGGTGCTCCTGGCTGGCGGTGCCGACCGCGGCGCTACCCGCTCGGTAGCGAAAATGGTGGAACTGATTACGCTGGCCCTGCAAACCACCCTGCCAGAGCAGCGCCCCGACATTCTTTACGCCGGTAACCAGGTGCTCGCTAAACGCCTGAAAGAAGTTCTGAGCAAACTGACCACAGTTCACCTTGCCCCCAATATTCGACCCTCAATTGATCTGGAAGAATTGGAACCCGCTTCTGAGGTGCTGGCTCAGGTAATTGGCAAGGTGCGCAGCAGCCAGGTTGGCGGTCTTGAAGGCCTGGGTAAAATCAGCACCACCCCGTTAATCCCGGCTGCTCAAGCGTTTGGACGCATGATCGGCTATCTGAGCAAAATTTATGACCCCCAGAAAGGCGTCCTCGGCGTTGATCTTGGGCAAACCTACTCCACCATTGCCGCTGGCGTAGGCGGTCAAACCGCCTTGCGCACCTTCCCGCTGGGTATGGGCGCCGGCATTCAATCCACCCTGGCAGACCTCAACATTGAAGATGTCAGCCGCTGGCTGCCGGTTCCCATTGGCGATGACGTTTTACGTGATTATCTCTGGCAGCGCAGCCTGCGCCCGGGCATGGTCCCGGTTACGGTTGAGGCCCTGGCAATGGAACAGGCGGCTGCCCGGCATATCCTGACGTTGATGATGCAGGGTCTGCAGACCCGCTGGCCTGACCTGCATAACGCCTTTGAGCCCATTTTGGCCGCCGGGAGCGTCCTGTCTCAATGGTCCTCCCCCGGTCAGAGCCTGCTGACCATTCTGGATGGCTTGCAGCCAGTCGGCATCACCACCGTTTTGCTGGATGCCTACGGCCTGCTTGGCTCTCTGGGCTCCATCTCCTCCCACAACGCTTTGATGCCCGTCCAGGTGTTGGAAAGCAACGCCTTCATCAATCTGGGAACTGTCATCTGCCCCCTGAGCGAAGGCCGCTACGGCACCCCGCTGCTCAAAGTCCGGATCGAGTATGAATCGGGCGAAGAAACCCAACTGGAAGTCCGGCAGGGCATGTTGACCGCGCTGCCCATTCGCAACGGTCAGACGGCCCGCATTCACTTCAGCCCGCTCCGCCGGGTGGTCATTGATCCTAATCGTAAAGACCGCATCCGCAGCTTCAAAGTTGTGGGCGGCCTCTGCGGCGCCGTGATTGATACCCGCGGCCGCCCCCTGGTCTTACCCCGAGATGCAGCTCGCCGTCGCGATATGATTCGCAAATGGCAAACCGCGCTCGGCGGCTCAGTGGTATAAAACTTGCATCGGAGATAAAAATCCATGGTCGCTCCGGTTAATCACATTCTTCCCGTGGCTCTCATCCGTCGACAGCGCAGCTTGCCGCTGCCCGGCAAGGTTCTGGTTCGCATGGGGCAGAAAGTCAATGCCACCGACCCGGTGGCTGAAGCTCAGCTCCCCGGACAGCACGCCCTCTTTAATATCCGCCGCCTGCTGGGCGGTGGGCGGGGCGGCGATCAGGCTGACCGCTTTATCGAAGTCAAGGTTGGCGCCCGCCTGATGAAAGGCGATGTGATCGCCGAAGCGGGTGGCCTCTTCCCGCGCATTGTACGTGCCCCGGCCAATGGCCAGGTGGTTGCCATCGTCAGCGGCCAGGTTTTGCTTGAAATGGAGCCCCGGATTGAGCAGATTTATGCCGGGCTGAATGGAACCGTCACCGAAACCACTCCCGATTTGGGCTGCACCATTGAAGCCAGCGGTGCCTTGATCCAGGGTGTTTGGGGCAATGGTCAGGTGGGCCTGGGCCTCCTGCTGGCCTTAGCCAAAGAGCCTCTGGACGAGGTGACCCGCGCATCGTTGGACGTTTCTATGCGCGGCGCAGTGGTCCTGGGCGGCTACTGCAATAAAGTGGACGCCATTGAGGCGGGTAACGAACTGCCCTTGCGCGGTCTAATCCTGGGCAGCATGTCTGCTGATTTGATCCCCGCAGCTCGCGCCGCCCGCTACCCCATCGTTTTAACCGAAGGCTTTGGCCCCATCCCGATGAACAGCGCCGCCTTCAAGCTGCTCAGCACCAGCGAACGCCGCGATCTGTGCGTCAACGCGATTTACGACCCGGTCAAGGGTGAACGACCTGAAATCATCATCCCCCTGCCCGCCACCGGCCAACTGCCAATGGAATTAATCAGCTTCAAACCCGGTCAGATGGTGCATATCTGGGGCGCCCCCTATGCCGGAAAAATTGGAACCTTGCTGCAGGTGCGCCCGGGTTTGAGCGCCCTGCCCAATGGTGTTCGCGCGGCGGCTGCCGATGTCCGCCTTGAAAATAACGAGCCGGTGGTTGTACCCCTGGCGAACCTGGATGTGATAGAATAAGCACAGAGGAGAAACACAATGGCATTCCAAGGATTTGACGAAGAAGAAGAGGGCAATCAATTTGCCGATCTCTTGCCGCAGGAAGAACCCCCGGCGGCACCCGAGGCTGAAGAGCCAGAACCCCGTCAGGGCGGCGGTGGCGGCAATAACCGCACCTTCATGCTCATTCTGGCTGGGGTTGGCGGCCTGATTTTGTTGATGCTTATTGGTCTGGGCGTCTGGTATTTTTTGCTGCGCCCACAGGCCAATAATGCCATTGCCCAGCAAAATGAGCTGGTCAATGCCACCAACACCGCCATGGCGCTCAACGCCACCACCACGGCTCAGGCCAATATTCAATATCTGACTCTGGCCGCGATCCCCACCGCAACCAAAACCCCCACCAAGACGCCCGTTGTAGCCCCCACTACAACCCTGCGGCCGTCCTCCACCCCAATTTTGAACCCCACCCAGCAAACCCAAACCGTGGCGGCGTTCAACACTCAGGCGGCAGCCACGCAAACCGCAGTGGTGGTGCTTGGCACCGGCACGCCGCGCGTGCCTTCACCGACCGCTCTCGGCGGCTTTGGCTTTGCAGATGAGGTTGGGCTGCCTGGCTTGCTTGGCCTGGCAGCGGTGCTGGTGATCATCATCGTCGTAGCTCGCAAGCTGCGCTCTTCTTCCCGCTAGACCGCCATTGCCTGTCTGCCCGGACTTGGCGCCCAGCGCGGCCATCTCCGGAGGTATTGATTGCCATGTGCTAAAACCGCAGGGCGATAAATTCGCCCTGCGGTTATGATTCTTGTCTTTGAGCAGTAAAGGGGGAGCTTACGAGACGCTTGCCGCCACAGATTCACCGTAAGCCAGCAGGGCTTTCACCATCTGCGGTGAGCGCCCCTCCGCATAAACCCGCAACACCGGCTCCGTCCCCGAAGGTCGGATCAGCAGCCACGAATCGTCTGCCAGAATATACTTTACGCCATCCTTATCGCTGATCTGGGCGATTCGCTCGCCGCCAATTGCCGAGGGCACTTCATTTTTGAGACGGTCTGTCATCTGACTCTTGGATACCGGGTGCCGCAGCCGCAGGTCAGTGCGCTCGTAATACGCCGGCCCCACTTCATTCAAGAGATCTTCCACCAGCTCATACAGGGTGACTCCCGCACTGGCGACCATCTCAATAATCAGCAGCCCCATAATCACGCCATCGCCTTCTGGAATATGCCCCTTGAAGGAAATGCCGCCCGATTCCTCGCCGCCGATCAAAATATCTTCTTTCATCATGTAGTCGGCAATATGGTTGAAGCCCACCGGAGTTTCATAGACGGGCAGCCCGTAGCGCTCGCCCAGCCGGTCAATCATCCGGGTGGTCGAGACGGTGCGTACCGCCGCACCCGTCCAGCCGCGTTTTTCCACCAGATAGCGGAACGCCAGCGCCATGATCTTATGGGGGTCCACAAAATTGCCGCGCTCATCCATCGCGCCAATCCGGTCGGCATCGCCATCGGTCGCCAGACCAAAATTGCCCAGCCCTGCGCCAATCGCACCTGCCAGCGCGCCCAGGTAGCGCACAATTGGCTCGGGGTGAACGCCGCCAAAGCCGGGGTTCATCTCGCCGCGAATCTCAGCCACTTCGCAGCCCGTGCCCTGCAGGATGGTGCGAATTACGCCCCGCCCTGCGCCGTGCATCGAGTCCACCACCAGCCGCTGCGGATTTTCGGCAATAATATCAAAGTCAATCAGGGTTCTCAGGTGTTCGTTGTATGCCAGAATGGGGTTAAACCGCCGGATCAAACCCTGCTGCCGGGCCTGTTCAAAGTCCATCAGGTTGGGGCCGCGCCCCTGCTCTTCGTTATCGTTGAGATATACTTCTACCCGGCGGCATTGTTCCGGCAGCGCCGAGCCGCCATACGCGGCCTTTAGCTTGACACCGTTGTAGCGCGGCGCATTGTGCGAGGCCGTAATCATCACGCCCGCAATCGCATTCATCTGCTTGACGGCATAAGAAATGGCCGGGGTGGGGGCATCGGCTTGCGCCAGGTGCACGGTAAAGCCATTGGCAGCCAGTACCCGGGCCACCTCACTGGCATAGCGGTCAGAGAGAAACCGGGGGTCAAACCCCACCACCATCTTCTTCTGGTCAACCTGGTCGCTGACCGGCGTTCCGTTCATCCAGGCGCCTGATGCCACTGCATCGGCAATCGCCTGGGTAACCAGCCGCAGATTATTATATGTAAAAGTATCTGAGATGACCGCGCGCCAGCCATCGGTGCCAAAGTGAATGGTCATACAAAACTCTCCTTGTTAACAAGCGTCAAATTTTTACCAGCCGGTTGATGGCGTTGCCGTTTGCAGTAAACTCTGCACAATCCAGCCCTCGGTACCATCTTCAGGAATTCTTATTTTAACCCATAAATAGTTATCTTTGAACTCGGGATCAGAGATCACCTGAACCAGATGCTCATTTTGCAGGCTGGCAATTCGGGCTGAGTCGAATCCGGGTTCTGCACGGATGTAAGCGCCGTTGCCGTCTTTCGCATAGATAAACGCCCAGACCGGTGTCGGCTGGGGGGTAATGGTCAGCGTGGGGGTCTCTGTGGGCATCAGGGTTGGCGTCCGGGTGGGGGTGGCTGTGGCGGTTGGCGTGTGCGTCTGGGTTGGGGTGGGGGGCACCGGCGTGATGGTCGGCGTCGCTGTCGGCAGGGTGGGCGTCACGGTTGGCGTGGGTGTGGGCGGCAGCGGCATGGCAATTCCGCCAGTCAGCAGCATAGCTGCAACAACGCAGCCCAGCACAATCAGCGCCGCCAGTCCATATCCCAGCACATTGCGCGGCCGGAATCCCAGGGCAATCACCACCACGGTGCAGAGCAGTATCGCGGCAACGAGGTGAACCGCAAACACCAGCAGCCCGTCTGGAAATAACCCGCCAACGCCGCTGGTTAAGCCAAATCCACTCATTCCAACCGGCAGCAAAATTTCATAAGCTAACGCCACGCTGGCTACCAGCGGGCGCTGCCGCGGCGCCTTGATGATCAGGTAAGCCGCCAGAATGGCCCCCAGCGCCAGCACAATCAGATCAGGCCAGGAAAATACGCTGTGGTCCATCGCCTGTTGGATCGGGTAAGCCGGCAGCAGCCGGTAGATGATCCCGGCCGCCAGACCCCAGATGAAGAAAATCAGCGCCCCGATTAAAACAGCCGCCACTGAGCGCATGAAAAATCGCACCGACCCCATCACCGTCCCCAGGGCTGCGCCCAGCACTGGCGACATGAACGGTGCCAGCAAAATCACCAGCACATACAGCGCCGGTGAATCCAGCAGCAGCGCCAGCGCCATCACAAACCCCGCCAGCAGGCTGAAGAGGAAGAAATCCAATGAGGGTGTTACGCGTTGCGAAACTTCTGCCAGAAATTCACGGCGCTCTGCCGATCCGGCGTTTGAGGGCAGCATGCGTTGCTGCTGACGGCGGCGGGCGGGCGGCAGTTGCGGTTCGGGTTCCGGTAAAATGGGTTGACTGGTGGGCAGACTCATAAATATCCGACTATGGTCAAATCCGTTCTCTTCCAATTATAATACACTCGATGAACCACAAACCTTTTTTAATGCTATGGATATGTTTACTCACGCTGGCGCTGGTAGCCTGCACAGCCACACCCGCCACGCCTACCGACCTGCCAGTCACCCTCCAACCCGAGTTAACCGAAACCGCTGCCTTACCGGCCCCCAGTGATACCCCCGCGGTAACAGCCCGCGTCCTGCTCATTTCTGCCGGCGCCCCCGAAGAACCAGCCGTTGCCGCAGCGCTGGCACCGCTGGCGGCTGAATCTGGCCTGACCGTCACGGCTCTTCCGACCCTCACTGCCGCCGACCTGGACTCAGGCGTCCGCGCAGTGGTCTGGCTCCGCCCGGATGATACCATTCAATCCCTGGCTGCGGGCGCTCCCGGCGTGGCTTTTGTTGCCGTCACTCAGCGTTCACTCGAGCCGTCAGCCAATCTGAGCATCATCCGCCAGCGCGCCGATGCCCAAACCTTTATCGGCGGCATGATCAGCACTCTGATCGCCCCCGACTGGCGAGGCGGTGCCCTGCTGCCTACCGATGGCCCCCTGGGCGATACGGTTTCAAGCGCTCTGGTCAACGGCGGGCGCTATTATTGCGGGCGCTGCGCGCCCTACTATGCCCCGGTGGTTCTCTTCCCCGTCACCACAACCCTTCCATCCATCAGTGATGCGGCTGCCTGGCAGGCCGCGGCCAATGCCCTGCACGAGCAAAACCGCCTGGAGGTCATCTACCTGGCGCCTGAGGCCGTCAGCTCTGAGCTGGCTTCTGCTCTTTCCAGTCAGTTCATATTAGTCGGCGGTGTAGCGCCGCTGGGCGGCGTCCCGGCCAACTGGGCCGCCACCGTCACCTGGGATGTAGCCGCCCCACTGCAAATGCTCTGGCCCGCTGTCAGCGCCAATAACGCCGGTCAGGCGCTCGATGCTCCGCTTGCCCTGGCAGATATCAACCCCACACTGCTCTCACCCGGGCGTCAGGCGCTGGTGCAGGAAGCCATCGATCTGCTGGCTGCCGGACAACTGGGCGTTTTGACACCCTAGCAGCCTGCCAGAGCCGGGCTTCCTAGCCCTGTTCGCGCGGCGTTCCCTTGAATTCCTCTGCCGTGGCCTGTCCCGGCTGGCTGATGCCTTCGCGCTTGATGGCTTTCCATAAGGTTAACGCGATGATTTTGAGGTCCAGCCCGACGGACCAGTGATCGACATACCACACATCCAGCCGAAACTTGTCTTCCCAACTCAGGGCATTGCGCCCATTCACCTGCGCCCAGCCGGTGATGCCCGGCAGCACATCGTGACGGCGGGCTTGCTCCGGGCTGTAACGCTCCAGGTAGGCGGTTAGCAGCGGACGCGGCCCCACCAGACTCATCTTACCGCTGATGACTAAAAAGAATTCGGGCAGTTCGTCCAGGCTGGTGGCTCGCAGAAACCGTCCCAGCCGGGTCAGCCGCTGTGCATCTGGCAGGGGCGCGCCGTGGGGGTCCAGGTCCAGCCGCATGGTTCGAAACTTGGTCAGTGTAAAAATCTTCCCATGCAGCCCCGGGCGTGGCTGTCGAAAAAAGACCGGGCGCCCATCCATCAGCCAAACCAGCAGGGCAATGATTCCCATTGCTGGCAGCAAAATCAGCATGGCTGGCAGCGTCAGC
>JAGOFZ010000043.1 GCA_017996955.1 Longilinea sp. | reverse complement strand
CTTCAATTGAGAAGGAGACGATCATGAAACGCAATTGGACCATTCTTATCACCCTGGTTTTGATTTTCCCGCTCTTGCTCACCGCCTGCGCGCCGGAAGAGAGCAATCAGCTCACGGCTTCGGGTTTTCTATCTGCCGTAGAAGCCTCTGTCGCCCCTGAATTGAGTGGGCGGGTTCTGTCCATCTCCGTTGAAGAGGGCCAAACAGTTACTCAGGGGCAGCCGCTCTTCCAACTGGACGATGAATATATCATTGCCCAGCGTGATCAGGCCTCTGCCGCTGTCCAGGCTGCCGAAGCCGCAGTTGAAGCCGCCCAGCGTCAGGCCGACAGTGCCCGGGCCCAGTACGAACTGGCGCTTCAGGGCTCGCTGGCTCAGGAAATGCAGATCCGTCAAACGGTCTGGGCTGCTCCCGTATCCGAAAACTTCCGCCCCAACTGGTACTTCCAAAAGGACGAACTCCTGTCTGCGGCTCAAAACCAGGTGGATGCCGCCATCCAGGAACTTGCCGCCAACACTGCCGATCTGGACGCCGAGCTGGCGAGCACCAGCAGCAAAGATTTTGTGGCTGCCGAAGAGCGCCTGGCTGAGGCACAGTTAGCCTACACCATTGCCCAGCAAACTCTCACCCAGGTTCAATCGGTCAATGACACTCACCTGACAGATGCCGCCACCGAAGCCATGGATGCTACCCAGGCCGAATTGGATGCCGCCCTGCTGGACTATCAGCGCATGTTGACCACCACCTCTGCTGAATCTGTGTTAGAAGCCCGTGCTCGGGTCAGCGTCTCACAGATTGCCCTGGATAACGCCAACGCCACCCTGCTTGGCCTGCAAACCGGCGATAAATCTCCCCAGGTCAAGGCCGCCTATGCCGCAGTGCTGGCCGCCGAAAGCCTGGTGGGGCAGGCTGAGGCAGGTCTAGCCCAGGCCCAGCAGGCCCTCAACCTGGCAGAGCTTCAACTGGATCGCACCATCATCAAAGCCCCCCTCGATGGCATCTTACTCTCCCGCAACCTCGAGGTCGGCGAGCTGGCTGTGGCTGGCGGCACGGTGATGCAAATCGCCCAGATTGACACCCTCGATTTGATTGTCTATCTACCCGAAGACCAGTATGGCCGCGTCATGATTGGCGACACCGTCCTGCTCAAAGTAGACTCCTACCCTGACCAGCAGTTCAGCGGTGAAATCATCCACATCTCCGATGAAGCCGAATTCACCCCCCGCAACGTCCAAACCGAGCAGGGGCGCAAGGCCACTGTCTACGCCGTCAAAATTACCGTCCTCAACCCCGATCATCTGCTCAAACCCGGCATGCCCGCCGACGCCACCTTCACATTGCACTAACCCATCTGTCTTCTGCTTGAGCCGCATCTTTGCATGATGCGGCTTTTATTTTTTTTCGCCATATCGACATCCATGTCAATGACCTGCTTGATGAGACTCCATTTTCTACATTGCTTGCCCAGAGCTTTCTCTGTGTTAGACTCCGCGGCGCAAGTCTATCAGATTAATACTCTGGTACAATTGGGTGGCTATTTCCTATCTAATACCATGGGGATAACCAGGACAAATTGATGCACAATCTTGTTTCTCACTTCATACTCGAAAAGTACATTGGCAAACAGAACGGCGGTGAGAGTGGTGGGCTGCTGCATGCGGTGTGCCTGTTTGCAGACCTCTCTGGCTTCAGCATAGCCACCCACTCACTGCTGCTGCACGGACAAGAAGCGGTGGAATCCATGGCGGAGGTGATGTTGGGAATTTTCACCCCTCTGGTTTCGCTGGTACATGCCCAGGGAGGTTTCATCACCACCTTCGCCGGAGACGCTTTCACGGCACTCTTTCCTTCGGAAGGGGACCCTGCCAGCTACTTTCGGGCGCTGGCGGCTGCACGGGCTATCCAGGAACACATGCGCACCCACCCGAAACAAGACACGCTCTATGGAAGCTTCCCCTTTGCTATCAAATTGGGCCTGGGCGATGGTGAGGTGGAATGGGGCATCCTGGAAAGCGAGCAGCCTGCCGCTAATCCCGGGGCGCAGAATGCGGCTTATTACTTCAGTGGCCCTGCCATTGAAGCGGCGGCCGGCGCCGAACACCAGGCCCAGGATGGAGAGTTGATCCTTACCCAGCCAGTCTACGCTCAACTCCATACTGCCATCCAGGGCAAGGCACTGGGCGTAGGGCACTGGTGCTGCCTGGACGTTCGGGACCAACTGCCTGCTCCTCAGCCCTCCAGGCTTGACGAAGCCCTGGCAGCGGTTGAGGCGGCTTTCATCCCCCCGGCCATCAGCCAGCGCGATAGCAGCGGGGATTTTCGCCAGGTGGTTTCTGTCTTTATCCAACTGATGGGTATCGAAACCCGGCAAGACCTGGATATCTTCATGCAGGCGGTCTTCAGCCTGCTCAACCAATACGAGGGATACCTTAACCGGGTCGATTTTGGCGACAAGGGCTGCAACCTGCTGCTGTACTGGGGTATGCCGATCAGCCATGAGAATGACATCTCCCGCGCCCTGGACTTTGTGATGGAGCTGGGCAACCACACCCCGGGCTCTTTCCGCGCGGGGCTGACCTACCGCCTCATGTACGCAGGGCTTTCAGGTTCCACCGAGCGAGGGGAATACACCTGCTATGGGGATGGAATCAACCTGGCAGCGCGCTTAATGATGGAAGCTCCTTGGGGCGGCATATGGGTGGATGAACAAGTCGCCAGCCGTGCCCAGGGACATTATGAATACGAATCCGTAGGTCTCCTGACCTTCAAAGGTTTTCCCGAAGCACAGATCGTCCATAATCTACTCGAACGTCGTCTGACGGGCCAAAACTACTTCGATGGCCAAATGGTGGGCCGCCAGGCTGAACTAACCGAACTGAATGCCTTTGTCCAGCCACTTTTTGCCCCGGCGGGCGAACGGCGCTATGCTGGCATTCTGACGGTGGTCGGTGAGGCTGGGTTGGGCAAGAGCCGCCTGGTACAAGAATTTATCTCCAACGAGAGTTGGCCTATTGCCGGGGCCGCCCAGGTTTTTGTCTGCCAGACCGACCAGATCTTGCGCCAATCCCTCAATCCCTTCCGTCGCTGGTTGCAGAATTACTTCGATCAATCCCCTTCTCAATCCGTGGAGCGCAACAAACGCGCCTTCAGCCGCAAGCTCGACCAATTGATTGCCGCCCAGAAGAATTCGGAACTGGGCCAGGAACTGAATCGTACGCGCTCCTTCTTAGGGGCGCTGGTGGGGTTGGAATGGGAAAGCTCACTCTATGCCCGGCTTGATCTACAGGGACGTTACGAGAATACGCTCCAGTCGCTCCAGGCGCTGCTCAAGGCCGAAAGTCTCCATCAACCGGTGGTACTGGTGCTCGAAGATGCACATTGGCTGGATGAAGACTCTCAGGAATTTGTCCGGCGGCTAGAGCACGCCATCGAGCCTTATCCAATAGCGCTGCTGGCTACCGCCCGTCCTGAACGGCTGGACTCGCTCTATGGATCTCAATACCCCTACCGTTCATTAGTATTAACCAACCTTTCTGCTGAAGATCTGGCGGCGCTGGTGCGAGATCGCCTGGGCGGGCCAGTTGCCCCGCAGGTTTTGGATCTCCTGGTCAAGCGGGCGGAAAGCAACCCCTTCTTTGCCGAGCAAATACTCCTCTACCTGCGCGAACAAAATAAATTGACCTTCCAGAACGGAGTCTGGTCTCTGGTTAATTCCAGCCACGCAGCCCTCTTACCGGCTGAGGTGCGCAACATCTTCATCGCCCGCCTGGATTGCCTGTCCAGAGAAATCCAGAATATTGTGCACGCCGCGGCAATCCTGGGACGAGAATTTGAAGTCCGCGTATTGGCCCATGTGATGGAAATTGACCATCACGGTGAAGGGTTACCAGACGAACTGGCACTACAGATTACAACAGCCGAACAGGAATCTATTTGGACCGCCTTAAGCCAGCTGCGTTATCTCTTCAGGCACGCACTTTTGCGAGATGCAGCGTATGAAATGCAGCTCAAAGCCCGGCGGCGAGAACTGCACCGCCTGGCGGCTGTCTCACTGGAGCATTTGAGCGCGTCAGATATTCGCCGCGGTGCTGTCCAAATGGCCGAGTACGTAGATCAGATTGCCTACCATTACGAAACGGCCTATTGCCTCGGTCTGGAAGCGGTGCGCCCTCAAGCATATCAATACCTGAAGCAAGCCGCGCGCCAGGCCGCCGAGCGTTATGAAAACTCGGCCAGCCTGGATTGGTATGACCGGGCGCTGGCGCTGTGTCCATCAGAAGATCGGCAGGCATGCTGGGATCTGACCCTGGGACGCGAAGCGGTTTTGGACAGGATGGCACGCCGTGAGGCGCAGTTCGCAGATCTGGAAACCCTGGAATGCCTGGCGAAGGATCTGGCTGCTCCAGACCACCAGGCGCAGGCGGCAATACGCAAAGCGAATTATTACCTGGCCACCAGCGATCTGCAAAATGCTGTCACTGCAGCCCAGATGGCGATTACCTTTGCCCAGGCAGCCGGCCAACCGCTCAGTCAGGCAGAAGCGCACTGGCACAAGGGCTTTGCCCTGAATCGCTTGGGGGATTTTGTGGGCAGCCGGCAGCACGTTGAAGCCGCCCTGACCCTGGTCAGGCAATCGGATGACCCACTTGCCCGCCGCTTGATGGCGATTGCACTGCGCCTGATGGCCTTCTTGTACGAAAATGACCCTGAGACCATGCCGCAGGCAGATAGTACCTTGAAGGAAAGCTTACATATCTGTCGGGAAATTGGCGATAAACGGAACGAATTAAGAGCGCTTAATAATTTAGGGGTGCTTGCCCTGATTAAATATTTTGACCTTGCACAGGCCGCAACGTATTTCAAGCAAGCGATGGATATCTCCCAAGAAATTGGCGATGCATCTGCCAGGTATTACCAATTTGGAAATATGGAAGTTGTGTACGAATGGCAGGAAGATTTTGCACAGGCGCAAGCGTATGGTTTACAGGCATTGCATGCGGCCCAAGAGGCCGGCGACCGATTTGGCGAAGGGGACGCACTCAGTTGCCTGGGGAACCTGGCGCGTAAAACAGGGGATTATGGCAAATCCATGGCATTGATCCAGGTCGGACTTGACATTTTGCAGCAAGTGGGTGAAAAATCCTTCCTGGCGGGCGCCCAGATCAATCTGGGCTGGCTGTACCTGGAACTGGGGAATTACGACCAGGCGACGCTCCATATGGAAGAAGTGCGCACCCTGGCAAATTCAATGCCTAACCTCGCTTTTGATAGTGCTTATATGCAAGGTTGGCTGTACTTATACCAGCAGGATGCCTCTGGGGCGCAAGCCTCTTTTGAGCAGGCCATGTCCAATCTTGGGCAAGATGCCCCTCCCAACCGTGAAGCAGATTGCTGGGCCGGCCTGGGGTATGCCCATATGGCTGCAAGGCGCCCTGATATGGCGGCAAAAGCATTTGAGAATGCATTGGTCTTGAGGCGCAGACTAAACTTGCCCAGCCAGGCATTTCAAGCGCAAATTGGCTTGGCCAGGGCGCTGCTGGATCAAGGCGAACTGACCGAGGCGCAAGCACACACAGGTGACGTAATGACTTTCTTGGAGGCCGAGGGAGACCTGACCAAGGGGCAGGGTTGGGGTTTGGCTTACTTGGAATGCGTTGAAATCCTCAGAGTTTTTGACCCAGCCCACTCCCAACAGATCTTGCAATCCGCTCGAAAAATTTTACTCGCCCGTTTGGCTACCATTCCAGATGAGGCCCAGCGTAAGAGTTTTCTGGAACACATTCCCTGGAACCGGGCATTGATGGACGCGTAAAATTCGATAGAGGTTTTACATTTCACCAGTAACCCCCTCCCAACCCAGTGTATATGCAGCGTCAATCAACCTCTAATCAGGCTGCTCCACTTCCTCGTAAGGAATATCCTGGGCGGGTTCAAGTAGAAATTCGCTCTCAGGATTGTGGCGCTTGAATTTTTCCAGCGCTGATTGCTGATTTTCAACCGCGTAGCAGTAAACGCAGCCATGGGGGCAGGTATCATATTCACCAATATCCCTCGACATGTAGCAGGCACATTTCGCCCGGCTGCCTTTTAGCTCCGCAAAAATTTGCCGTCCTGCAATTGATGAGAGCCTGTGAATGTCAATACAGTGAGCTTCCTGTACCCCGGGCACAATATATTCGGGTTGTGCGCACACGGTTAATTGAATGTTATAACCAGCCGCAATTCCTGCCAGCGTTTTAGTCAACTGCAGCTTGGTTTCGTTGTCAGGGTCTTCCCAGGTAAAGTTAAATTCCTGGGCGGCCAAATTCATATTGCGCGTGGTTTTTTGATAGGTCTGTGCAAATGAAACCACAACCTCATTGACAATCCCGTTCATTTTTTGGCACAGGTTCTGAAAATTGCTGAGATGATATTCAGGCCTTGTGATGGAAGAAAAAATGATGGTGTCATAGCGCCAGACCACGGCGTTTGAGCCAAATTGCATTGCAATTTGACGCGCCCCATCAATCGCTTTATCGGCATCAATCACCGCGGATTCAAGCGCGCGGGGATAGTTATTAATCGTGTATTGGACGTAAAACGGGTATCCCATCTCGCGAATAGTGGGCAATTCCTGTAGAAACGGATGGATATTTTTTGTCCAAAAGACGAAACCATCCACCATTTCTGGGCGCAAGTCGGCGCGATAAATCTTCTTGCCATAGGAATCAAGCACCTTGCAATAACCAGCCCGCAAACGGTTCATGAACCATTTGCCGTAAAAAGCTGGAATATCAGTTTTGTAACTGGCTGAAATAATCATCAGATTTACTCCCTGGCTACCTTTTGAAAACAGGCCTGCCCAAAGCCCACCTCGCTGTTGAGATGCGCTGACAGTAAAATAATTATACGACATCCTGTCAACCTTCCAACGTTAGCCTCTGCCCATTCCGAACCTGAACCTATCCGCTCAGATGGGGAATTCAGCGTCTGACAGCACTATCACCGGTGCCGTATCAGATGCCGGATGGTAATGATCCGGATTGAACTGAGCGCCAGAGAATGTGAAATTTTGGATCAGCGGAGGAACTATATACAGTCAAAAAATCATAGTGACAAAACAGAGAGATTTCTGCTATACTTATGGATAGAGATTATCTATAAGTATATATTATCTAAAAAGGAACCATGCCCGATCCACAAGCCCGGTTTGATGAATTGATTACCCAGTTGAGGGCGCGCAGGTTTCGCTTGACCCCCCAACGAGTGGAATTGGTTCGGCTCATTGCCGCCAGTAACGGTCATCCAAGCGCGACGCAGCTGTACGATAAGATCAGGATTCATTTCCCTACCATGAGCCCTGCCACGGTGTATAAAACCCTGGCACTGCTCAGAGAGATGAATCAGGTGCTGGAAATTGATTTGCGGGGTGATAGTCACTATGACGGCAACCGTCCTGAACCTCATCCGCATCTAATCTGCCTGAAATGTAACCGCATTATTGATGGGGAATTTCCCCTCGATACAGAGGCCATCAGGCAGCTGGAACAGGCAACGGGCTACACCATCCTGCGTCCGCAAATTTCCCTCTACGGGCTGTGTCCGGATTGCAAGCAGGTGGACTGAATTTCTTTTATTGACATCATCAGATAACAAAGCGCTTTTAAGTTCATTGATTAGGAGGTAACAGGCAGGAACAACCATTTTTTGTGGACAAACCAGAATCCTGGAGAAATTGTCCCAGATCATTTGCTTAATGAAACACAATGGCTGTAAATCCAGTAACAATAATCAACCAAAGTTTTGCTGAAAGGAGTAAACACGATGAGTAAAGAAGGTAAACTTTCGGGTCATATGCCCCCCTCGGGGGGCGGAACCACCAACCAGGATTGGTGGCCAAATCAGCTGCGGCTTGATATCCTGCACCAGAATTCCAGCCAGTCCAATCCAATGGGGGAGACGTTCAACTATGCTGAAGAATTCAAGCACTTGGACCTGGAGGCGGTTAAAAAGGATCTGCGTGAACTGATGACCAACTCCCAGGATTGGTGGCCAGCCGACTGGGGGCACTATGGCGGGCTGATGATTCGCATGGCCTGGCACAGCGCCGGCACCTACCGGATCGGTGATGGTCGCGGTGGCGCCAGCCGTGGCAGCCAGCGTTTTGCCCCACTCAACAGCTGGCCAGATAACGTTAACCTTGATAAGGCGCGCCGGCTGCTTTGGCCGGTCAAACAAAAATATGGGCGGAAAATATCCTGGGCCGACCTGATGATTCTTGCTGGCAATGTCGCCCTTGAATCGATGGGATTTAAAACCCTGGGTTTTGCCGGTGGCCGTGAGGATATCTGGGAGCCGGAAAAGGATGTCTACTGGGGCTCCGAGGATGAATGGCTGGGAGATAAGCGCTACTCGGGTAACCGGGACCTCGAAAACCCCCTGGCTGCCGTGCAAATGGGGCTGATCTATGTCAATCCTGAAGGCCCCAACGGTGCCCCCGACCCGGTAGCCTCGGGCCGCGATGTGCGCGAGACCTTTGGTCGGATGGGCATGAATGATGAGGAGACGGTGGCGCTGATTGCTGGCGGGCATACCTTTGGCAAGGCTCACGGCGCTGGCAACCCCAAACTGGTTGGCCCCGAGCCAGAAGCGGCCCCGATTGAAGCGCAGGGCCTGGGTTGGCATAATCGCCATGGCTCCGGCAAAGGCGTCGAGACTACCACCAGCGGCATCGAAGGTGCCTGGAAACCGCATCCCACCCGCTGGGACATGGGCTATCTGGAAATGCTGTTTACCTATGAATGGACCCTGGTTAAAAGCCCTGCTGGTGCCTGGCAGTGGCTGGCAGCCGGCGTGAGTGACGAGCACATGATCCCCGACGCCCACGATCCATCGAAGAAACACCGCCCCATGATGACCACCGCAGACCTGTCGCTGCGTTTTGACCCCATCTATGAACCGATTGCGCGCCGTTTCTACGAGCATCCCGACCAGTTTGCTGAGGCCTTTGCCCGGGCATGGTTCAAACTGACCCACCGGGATATGGGCCCGCGCACCCGCTACCTTGGCCCGGATGTTCCAGTAGAAGAATTCATCTGGCAGGACCCAATCCCGGCAGTCGATCATAAACTGATCGAGACAGCCGATATTGCCTTGCTCAAGGGCCAGATCCTGGCTTCGGGCCTATCTGTTTCTGAACTGATTTCAACCGCCTGGGCATCCGCATCCACCTTCCGCGGCTCAGACCGCCGCGGCGGCGCCAACGGTGCCCGCATCCGCCTGGCCCCCCAGCGAGATTGGGAAGTCAACCAGCCTGCCCAACTGGCGAAGGTTCTTAACGCTTTGGAGAGTATCCAACGCGCTTTCAACGGCGCCCGGACGGACGGCAAGAAAATTTCGCTTGCCGACCTGATTGTTTTGGCGGGCTGCGCCGGGATCGAGCAGGCTGCCCGCAATGCCGGTTATGATGTGATCGTTCCCTTCACCCCAGGACGGATGGATGCCAGCCAGGACCAGACGGATCTGGTATCCTTTGCCGCACTTGAACCCAAGGCGGATGGTTTCCGCAACTACCAGCAGGCCCGCTATGCCGTATCAGCCGAGGAAATGCTGGTGGATCGCGCCCAACTGCTCACCCTGACCGCTCCCGAAATGACCGTGCTGGTGGGCGGAATGCGCGTCCTGAA
>JAGOFZ010000042.1 GCA_017996955.1 Longilinea sp. | reverse complement strand
GCTGAGACGCCCCTTTGGCGCGGCACTGGCAGCCTTTCTGGCGCTGCGCCTGCTGACCAGCGGGCTGGCTGCACTGACCGCTGCGCTGACGCCCGTCTGGATTACGGTGGAAGCGCCGCACGACCCGGCCCTGCTGGCGCAGTTGGAAGAGGGCAGCCCCGCCCTGCGGCTGTTGGCCGCGCCGTGGTACCGCTGGGATACCGTCAACTACATCGAGATTGCCCAAAACGGCTATGCCAATCCGCGAAACACCATCTGGCCGCCGCTGTACCCGCTGTTGATTCGGGGTGGGCTGGCGCTGGGACTGCACCCGCTGGCCGCGGCGCTGCTGGTTTCCAACGCGGCGGCGCTGGGGTTTTTCTGGCTGCTCTACCGGCTGGCCGAGCGGGAATGGGACGCGGCTCTGGCGCGGCACACCCTGCTGGCAGTGGTAATCTTCCCCACCGCATTTTTCCTGGTGGCCGGATACAGTGAAAGCCTGTTTTTGTTATTTGCCATCGCCAGTGTCAGCGCGGCACGGGCACGGCGCTGGCTGCTGGCGGGACTGCTGGGTGCGGCGGCAACGTGGACCCGCCACCAGGGATTATTTCTGGCCCTGCCGCTGGTCTGGGAAGGGCTGCGAACCTGGCCGGAAACTCGCCGCCAACTGCCGCAGTGGCTGGGCGGGCTGGCGCTGCCCGGACTGGCGATGCTGGGTTACGGGCTTTATATCCATTTTGGGCTGGGCGCGGACTGGCCGTGGCAAACGGTCAGCGCGGGGTGGAATCAACACCTGGGGTGGCCGTGGGAAGGGCTGATCGGCAATCTGCGCGCCCTGCTGGCAGGCGCACCGGTGGGCGGCGGCACGCTGTTCTTCAACCTGGCGCTGGCGCTGCTTTCGATGGGGTGGTTGATTGCCGGAGTGCGGCGGCTGCCGGTCAGTTTTTCGCTGCTGGGGTGGGCGTTGCTGCTCTCGGTGCTGGTCAAGGTGCAGAATGAAGGACTGCTGGGCGCCACGGCGCGCTATGCCCTGTTGATCTTCCCGACGTTTTTTGTGCTGGGTGGACTCCTTCAAAAGCGCTGGGTGCGGCTGACCTGGGGGCTGGTTTCGCTGCTCAGCCAGGCCCTGCTGCTGGCGGCGTTCTACTGGTGGGCCTGGGTGCCGTAACCCATTCGGGAACGAACCGCGCGGACGGAGCGTCTGTAGTATATAATCAAAGAGAACTCTCTTTGCTCTTTTCGATATGGAAGAACAGGACTAACAATGAAATCAAAGACTTCCCCACAAATCATTCTGGCCCGCAGCCTGGGGCTGCTGGTTGTCATGGCAATGCTGCTTGGGCTGGCGTGCAGCCTGCCCGGCAAGCCCACACCGGAGCCGACCGCCACAGAGGCGCCCACCGCAACCGCAACCGTCAAACCGGCGGCACCACTGCCCCCGGCAGTGATTGAGACCAGCCCGCTGCCGCAGAGCGTGATCAACGCGGGCGATGGGCTGACGATCTACTTCAATCAGGATATGGACCGCGCTTCGGTCGAGGCCGCGCTGGATGTACAGCCAGTGGGCGGCGCGGTGGAATGGGTGAATGACGCCACCCTGCGGGTGGTGCCGACCGGCAACCTGGAACCGGCAACAGACATCACCGTGACGGTGGGGGAAGGCGCGCTGGCTGCCAACCGGCTGGCGCTGGGTACGCCTGTTTCATTCACCTACCAGACGCCCGACGCCCTGCATTACACCGAGCGGTTGCCCAAGCCGGGTGCGGAATGGGTGGCTGCCAGTTCGGCAGTGGCGATCAGCTTTAATCAGCCGGTGGTGGCGCTGGGCGCTGACGGCCCCGGGCTGCCGGCTGCCTTCACCCTGGAGCCGCCCGTGGATGGACAGGGAGAGTGGCTGAACACCAGCACCTATGTCTTTTATCCCGAACCTACGTTGAGCGGCGGGGTCACCTATACTGTCACCCTCAACCCGGAGCTGGTCAGCACGGCTGGCGCTCCGCTGGACCCAGATTATGAGACCACCTGGCAGTTCAACGTAGCCCTGCCCGATATCATCAACGTGGAGCCGGAGACGGAAATCCCCGTCCATCTGGATGATGTCTTTGCGGTGACGTTCAATCAGCCGATGGACCGCCCCAGCACGGAGAGGGCCTTCCGGCTGCTGGATGAAAGCGGCGCCCTGACGCCCGTTACCTACAGTTGGGATGAGGACAGCAATAAACTCACCCTCACGCCCATCACCCTGCTGGCGCGCGAGACCCGCTACACCCTGCAGCAGAGCGAAGGCGCGCTGGGGTTGGGCGGCACCCCCATGCAGGGTTATCGCGATATTCAATACATCACCGTGCCGCCGCTGGCGCTGATTCAGACCCGCCCGACAGCCGGTAGTATTATCAGCATTTACGGCGGGTACACTTCCGGCTTTTCGCTGATCTTCTCGGCGCCGCTGCTCAGAGAGCAGGATTGGGAAGCGCTGATTACCGTGACGCCGGCGGTTGAGTCGCTTGAATTTTACGCTTACGAAACCGAAATTTACGCCTCGGGCTATTTTGCGCCCAACACCGAGTACAGCGTGACCATTTCTGGTGCGCTGCTGGATGAGTGGGGCGGCGCCATGATTGCCCCAACCACGATTGAATTTCTGACCGGCGGGCTGGAGCCCAATCTGGTGATGCCAGCGGCAGAACTGAGCAATGATGTGGTCACCGTTCTACCGTGGGAAAGTGGCCTGACGGCGCAGGTCACGGGGGTGAGCCAGTTGAATCTGGAGCTGGGTGAGATCAGCCTGTCGGAGATGATCCGGGCGCTGTATGTCGGCGTGGACGCCGGCGGGATGACTTTCGATACAAGCTGGACGCTGCCCATTCGCGGCAATACCGACCAGGTCACCACGATCACTGTGCCGCTGCAGCCTTCCGGACAGCCGCTGCAGCGCGGCATCTATACCTACCATGCTACCGCGCCCGGATTATCGAACTATCAGGAAAAATTCTTCTATATCGTTGTCAGTCAGACGCAGTTACTGGTCAAACGCAGTCAGGATACCGTCTTTGTCTGGGCGGTGGACCTGGCCAGCCAGACCCCGGTTGCCGGGGGAAACGTGACAGTGTACGGCGTTGATGGCACCAGCCTGGGCACCGGCGTCACCGATGCCGAAGGGCGGGCCAGCATCCCCCTGCCGCAGATGGATGAAACCTACCAGCGGCTGTTTGTGACCCTGGGTGCACCGGATGAGGCTAACTTTGGCCTGGCGACCACCAACATGGCTTATGGCGTGCAGGCCTGGGACTTTGGCCTGTCGGTCAATCTGTCTCCAGTTGATCCGCTGACTTACCTGTACACCGACCGGCCAATCTACCGCCCCGGACAGACGGTGTACTTCCGGGTGGTGGCGCGCAAACCGGTCAACGGGCGTTATCAGGCCCCCGATGTGGAGACCGTGCAGGTGACCGTGCGCGGCGAATATGACTATACCCTGGACAGCCAGCCCGAATACTACCGGGAGGTGCTGACCCTGTCTGAGTTCGGCGCCGCGGCCAGTGAATTCACACTGCCCGAAGACGCCCCGCCCGGTTACTACTATATGGAAACCGACACCGGCTACGGCCTGAACTTCCAGGTTGCCAATTACCGCAAGCCGGAAGTGGACCTGACCGTTGCCTGGCTGGATGCCGAGCTGCGCGCCGGTGACACTGCCGATGCCGTAGTAGGCGCCAAATACTACTTTGGAGCCCCGGCAGGTGGTGCGCGGGTGTACTGGGCGCTGTATGCCCAGGAAGATTACTTCTCCATCCCCGGCGGCTACGCCGTGGGCACGGGCGGCTGGCGCTACTGGCTGGGCCACGGCGGCTGGGAATATGAACTGGGCACCTGGCTGGCCGATGGCAGTGACATCACTGCGCCGGACGGCACCCTGAACCTGACGTTTGACGGCGCCCGGCTGCTTGAACTGCTGGGTGATAAGGCCGACCAGATGCAGAACCTGACGCTGGAAGTGACGCTTAACGACGAAAGCGGCTTCCCGGTCACGGCGCGCGGCAGCTTTACGCTGCACCCGGCCAGTTTTTATGTGGGCGTGCGGCCCGATACCTGGACCGGTGTGGCCGAAAGTGAGCTGGGTTTCGACATCCAGACCGCCGACTGGCTGGGCCGCCCCTGGGGCAACCAGGCCCTGACCGCTGCATTTGAGCGGGTAGAGTGGGTGGACTCGGGCAAGCGGGATTACGATGGCTGGCCCATCTATGAGGCGGTGTACACGCCCATCGGCAGCACCGATTTTGTGGTGGACGGCAATGGACAGGCGCGGGTGGCCTTCACCCCGCCAGACCCCGGCACCTACCGGCTGAGCGTCAGCGGCGACGGCGCTGTGACGCAATACACCCTCTGGGTACTGGGTGCGGGCGGTGCTCCCTGGCCGCGCAGCCCCAACCAGCGGATTCAACTGGTGGCGGATGCCGAAAACTATCAACCCGGCGACACCGCCCAGATCTTCATCCCCAATCCGCTGGAACGCCCGGCGCTGGCATTGATCACTGTGGAGCGCGGTGAGGTGATGCGCTCGCAGATTATACAAATTGAAGGCTCCGGCGCTCTGCTGGACCTGCCACTGAGTGAAGTTGACGCGCCGAATGTGTATGTCTCAGTCACCCTGATTGCCGCGGGCGAAGGCGAAACCGCCGACTTCCGCATGGGTTACCTGAATCTAAAGGTGGACCCGGCGGCAGAACTGCTGAACGTGCAGATTGGCGGCATTCCTGAAACCGCCCTGCCCGGCGATGAGGTGCCGCTGACGGTTATCGTGACCGATGCCGCAGGGCAGCCCGTGATGGGCGAGTTCTCGCTGGCGCTGGTGGATAAGGCCGTGCTGGCGCTTTCAGATGCCAACAGCCTGAAAATTGAAGATGCCTTCTATGGCAACCAGGACCTGGGCATTTATACCAGCCTGTCGCTGGCGGCTTATGGCGGGCGGGCAATCATCCTGCCGCAGGCGCTGGGGCGCGGCGGGGGCGGTGGCGATGGGGCAATTGCCCCCTCGGTGCGGGAAGACTTCCGCGACGCAGCCTTCTGGGATGGCTCGATTCTGACCGATGCCAATGGTCAGGCGGTCATCACGGTCAAACTGCCCGACAATCTGACCACCTGGGTGGCAGATGTGCGCGGCATCAGCGCAGACAGCCGGGTGGGTTCTGGCACGGCGGAGTTGATCGTCTCCAAGCCGCTGCTGGTGCGCCCGGTGACACCGCGCTTCCTGGTGGCGGGCGATCATCTTGAGCTGGCGGCGGTGGTGCATAACAATACCGCCGAGGCGCTGACCGCCAATGTGTATATCACGGCGACGGGCATCCTGTTGGATGACGCCAACGCCGCCCTGCAAACCATTGAACTGGGCGCTGGCGAGCGCCGCCGGGTGAGCTGGTGGGGCACCGTGCAGCCCGAGGCGGAAGCCGAGCTGATCTTTGGCGCCAATGCCGGCGACTATGCCGACCTGACCCGCCCCACCTGGGGCAACCTGCCCATCCTGGCTTACAGCGCCCCGCTGACCTACGGCACCAGCGGCGTCTTGACTGAACCCGGCGACACGCTGGAAGTCGTCAGCCTGCCGCGCAGTTTTGAGCCGCTGGGCGGCGAGCTGCGGGTGGAGCTTTCACCCTCGCTGGCGGCGGCCGCCTTCAGCGGGCTGGAAACGCTGGAAGGTGAAACCTGGGATTATCCCTTCATCATCGCCCACCGGCTGCTGCCTAACACGGCGATCTATCGTGCCGGACGCGATCTGGGCATCCCCCTGCCTGAACCGCAGGCCGACCTGGAAGCCCGGATTACGGCTGATATTGACGACCTGCTGCGACTGCAAAAAGAAGATGGCGGCTGGGGCTGGAGTGAGCAAAGTTACAGCGACAACTACCTGAGCGCCAACGTGACCTATGCGTTGCTGCGGGCGCAGTTCACCGGCTTCTCGGTCAATGCCGACAAGCTGGCGCTGGCCCAGCAGTACCTGGTCAGTGCGCTGGCGGCGCCGGATATGATGATGGCGGATTGGGAACTGGACCGCCTGGTCTTCCAGTACTATGTGCTGAGCGAAATGGGTGCCCCCGACCTGGACATCAACGCGTTCTTTGCACTGCGTGACCGGCTGAGCCCCTCGGCCCAGGCGCTGACCGCCCTGATGCTTTCGACCAACGGCAACAATGAACAGGCCCGCACACTGCTCTCTGACCTGGAGGCCAACGCCCTGCGCTCGGCAACCGGGGTGCACTGGCAGGATCATGATACGGGCTGGTACAACTTCTCCACGCCGGAATATGCCACCGCAGCCGTAGTCTTTGCACTGGCCCGGCTGGACCCGGCCTCGCCGCTGGTGAATGATGCCGTGCGCTACCTGGCGGCTCACCGGCGCCCGCACGGCTGGGGGTCGATCTATCAAAACGCATGGGTGCTGACCGCCCTGACCGATGTGATGATTGCCAACGGCGAAGCGCTGGCGGAGTACGATTACACCGTGGCGCTGAATGATGTGCCGCTGGCTGAAGGCAGCGTCAGCGGGGCGGACCTGGGCAGCAGCACCACGGCCACCGCGCCGCTGGAGCAGCTTGACCCGGTGAACCCCAATGCGCTGCTGTTCTCGCACGGCGAGGGCAACGGACGGTTGTATTACCGTGCGTATCTGCAGGTCTATCAGGCGGTGGAAGATGCCGAACCGGTCAACCGGGGCATCAGCATCTCCCGCAGCTACATCATGGCGGCGGAAGACTGCCGCCTGCCGGAATGCACCCGCATCAACGGCGTGACGCTGAACGACACCGAGTCGGTGATTCGCGTGGTGCTGGATGTGACGGTGCCAGAGGATATGTATTACGTTGCGATCGAAGACTTCATCCCCGCGGGTGCGGAGGTAGTGAATGTAGGTCTGAAGACCACACAAATGGGTGGCGACGATCCGAATCAGCTCTATGACCCGGCAGATCCCTACCGCGCGGGCTGGGGCTGGTGGTACTTCGATGATCCGCAGATCAGCGACTCGGGCATCCGCTGGATGGCGCCTTACCTGCCCGCCGGCAGTTACACGGTCACTTACCGCTTCCTGCCCACCCAGGCAGGCGAGTACCGCGTGCTGCCCGCCCGGGCGTGGATGTACTTCTTCCCCGAGGTTGAGGGACGTACCGGCGGCGATATCTTCGATATCCGGTAATCTGGGTTAACTTGATCCGGGCGAGGCGTACCGCAGATTGGGCGGGTGCCTCGCCCGGGATTGTTTTGCTGTTCGGGCAGTTGCAGAGGCAAAGCCTTCTACAATCACCGAGAAATGAAATCCTTTACCCTGTGAAGTCATCAAAATACGGGGTGGGCCGCCGGGGATTAAAATCCCCGGCTGATAAAAGGGCAAGTCGGCTGCGCCGACTCCGGTGGTAGAATAAAGGAAGCTATTAAACTACCCAAACAAGCACTGCCTGTGCACTGTTTGATGGTTGAAGAAGGTCAACCATGTCTGAAGAAGATCAAATGAACCAACAGCCCGACACGGTCGGGGTTGTGTACCAGCAGCTTTGCAAGAGTCATCGAGCCATTGGTGATTTTAGAGCCAGGCTTCTGGTCTGTCTGCCGCTGGCTACCGCAGGCGCCCTCATATTGATGGAACCGCTCAGCGACAAAACCCGGCTGCTGCTGGGAATTTTCGGGTTTTTGGTCAGCCTCGGGCTGTATTTCTACGAGTTTCTTGCCAATCTGCGCTGTGAGCATCTGATCAAAGTGGGCAAGCAGTTGGAAGCGCAGCTTGCCATCAACGGGGTGTACACCGAGCGCCCCACTGGGCTGGTGGGGTTTGTCAATGAGGCTTACCTCGCCCGCGTCGTTTACCCGGTTGTGCTGGCTGCCTGGGCCTACAGCGCGTTTAGCCCCACCGGACCGGTGCTGAGTGTCATCATGGCACTGGCTGTGCTGGCGCTTTTCTTTTTCATCCCACGCCTGTTAAAGCTCGGGCAGTGGCCGATTTAAGCGAGATAGCCTAAGATTGACACTATGAAACACATCAGAAACTCCGTTAAAGCCATCATCATCCAAAACAACAGCCTGCTGTGCATTCGCAAGATTGATGAATTGGGCTTTTATTACCTCCTGCCGGGCGGCGGGCAGGATAAAAACGAGACGTTCATCGAAGCCGTTGGACGCGAATGCCTGGAAGAGCTGGGCGCGGCAGTTCATGTGGGCCAGATCAGGTACATTCGCGAGTACATTGGGGAACATCACGAGTTTCGTGAAACCGACCACAACCACCAGATCGAGTTTATGTTTGAGTGCACGTTGTGCGCCGAACCCGACCTTCAAAAAGCCAGCCACTGCGATGAAGGGCAGGATGGGATTGAGTGGGTCAGTCTGGACAGTCAAACCCACCGGGTGTACCCCAAAGTGCTGCTGGAGCGCATCAGGCAGGGGTATGCGGAAGTGTATTGGGGCGATATCAATTAGGGCCTTATGAACGCAGCCTGCCAGCCTGTCAACTTGGCGGATATTCAGTGCATTGTTTTTGATTTCGGCTTTACGCTCTCATCAGATTTGTATTTCAAGGCAGCCCCGCCGGAATGCCCGGACTGGCAGAGTCTGATTCAACAACACATCTTCAGTGACGCGGCGCTGGTGGATGACTGGATGAGCGCCAGGGTGACCAGGCATGAGATAGCCGAGATCCTGGCGCCCATTGTGGGAATTGCCATTCCACGTATTCTCACGTTTATGGAACTGGGTTGCAAGGAGCTTGATTTTAATGAAGCTGTTTTAGGCTTTGCAATCAGACAGCGGGCACTGGGCCGAAAAACAGCGATTGTTACCGGCAATATGGATATATTTACGCAGGTGGTTGCGCCTGCTCATAACCTGGGCAGCCAGTTCGATGTCATCATCAACAGTTTCGATTACCACGAAATTGACAAGTTCATCCTGTGGGATAAGGCTTTTGAACGGCTGGGGAACGGGATCGGGTATCGCCAGAGTCTTTTGATTGAGGATGGCGAGAAAAATGTATTGAAGTTCAGAGCCAAAGGGGGAACAGCGTATCGTTACGAAAACGATGAAAGCTTTCTGGCGTGGCTCAAATCGGTGGAGAGGTAATCGGGCGCGGGTTTCACAAGCCTGATGCCAGCAAACCGCGCGGGTATCTCAAATCCCTACATGCCCAGCATGGCCTGCAGTTCTGAGATGGCCTGGGGCGCAGAGCGGTACTGTACGGCGCGCATGCCCACCTGCCGGGCGGCAATCACGTTCTCTTCAAGATCATCCAGGAAAACGCACTCGTGGGCGTGAACGCCCAGGCGTTGGGCCGCGATGTGGTAGATGCGCTCGTCGGGTTTGGCAATGCCTTCTTCAGCCGAGATGACAATCAGATCCACCATCTCCTCGGCGCCGTAGATGTTCAGCATGGTATGGCGGGCATCGGTGCCGGCGTTGCTCAGAATGGCAGTGCGGTAAGCCGGGCGCAGGCTGGTGAGGAATTTGGCCAGCTTGCGGTTGAGCCGCCGCGCCGACATGGTGTGGCGGCGAATGCTGGCGAGCAGCCGGGGGTTGATCTTCCAGCGGGCAGCCATCAGATCCCACACTTCGGCCTCGGGGATCTTGCCCACCATGATATCGTGCATGAACTGCGACTCCTGGGGCGAGGCCAACAGGGTGGCGGCAATCTCGTTATTCTTCAAGCCCAGCAGCCGCTGCAGGCGGCCAATCCAGCGCATATCGGGGGTCTTGTACAGCACACCGCCAAAATCAAAAATGACGGCTCGGATGGGGGCCAGCGGGTCAGCGGTTTCAGGTGATTCAAAGGTCTGGAGAGTGGTCATAAACACGTCCCTTCAAACTGTAATGGGCTCCATTTTACCAGAAACAAACGGCTAATTTGC
>JAGOFZ010000041.1 GCA_017996955.1 Longilinea sp. | reverse complement strand
CAACTATGTCTATACGCAAGGTAATATCGAGTTGTCGCGTCAGATTGCAGCCAAGTCGATCACGCTGCTGCGGGACGAGGCGGGTTTACTGCCCCTCAAGACAGATGCGCCCCTGCTGGTGGTTGAAGTGCCGGCGGCCGCGGGGCTGGGCAATTTGCTGGGAGCGACAAGCATCGCGGTTTCGAATGAGCCCACGGCGGCGGAAATTCAACTGGTGCTGGGAACGGCGCGGGATGGGCGAACCGTTATTGTCACGACCAGCGATGCCAACCGCACTCCGGCACAGGTGGCGCTGATCAACGCCCTGCTGGAAGCGGGCGTTCCCACGGTAATTATTGCGGTGCGCAACCCGTATGATCTCATGGCATTTCCAGAGGCGACGACTTACCTGTTGAGCTATGGTAATAACCCGCCGGCGCTGGAGGCGCTGGTCAAAGTGCTGCGGGGTGAAATCTTTCCGCAAGGCAAGCTGCCCGTCGAAATTCTGGGGTTATATCCAATTGGAGCAGGTATGGACGGCTTTACTAACCGTCCATAAGGAGAGAGAATGATTCAACTGGTTGATTTTGAACGTGAACCCAAAACTTTTGCTGCAACTGCCCAGATCTGGAATGCGGGTGTGCCCGCAGACCTGGGTTTTTCGCCTGCGTTGATGGAATTCAACACGCGGGAAACGACCGGGGTTATGCAGGCAGGGAAGGTCGCTGTGGATGAAGGCCTGCCGGTGGGGTTTGCGCTGGCAACAGTCGGCAACAGCGAGCTATTTACGGGGCTCAGCACACTGGATATTCTGGCAGTCCACCCGGATTATCAGGGGCGCGGAATTGGTTCCATGTTATTAGAATGGTCAGAGGGCTGGGTGAAGGCGGCGGGAGCCAGGAGCCTGCGGCTGGGCGCCAGCCTGCGGCCTTTTGCACCGGGGCTGCCGGTTGAAATTGATGCGGTAGGATTCTTTGCCAAACGCGCGTTTGATATGAGTGAGGAACATTACGAGTGGGACGTGGCGCGCAGCATCAAAGATTATGTAACCCCAGAGAGCCTGCAAAGTATTCAGGCTGATGCCCGGCCGCTAAAAAGCGGTGAGGAAGGCGAGCTGCTGAAATTTTTACAACGCGAATTTCCGGGACGCTGGCATTTTGAGGTCAGTGAATTTTTCCGTGAGGGCGGGCAGGCCAGTGATTTTATGGTACTGTGGACTGAGATCGGCGTGGATGGGTTCTGTTGGACGACATACCCGGACTCTGCCCGGCCCCTGGAACGGTTTTATATGGGGAATTTGGCCCAACCCTGGGCGCAGCTTGGGCCGCTGGGTGTAGGCAAAGGCTGCCGGGGGAAAGGGCTGGGCGGCGCCTTGATTGACGCCGCGATTCAGCGGGTGCAGTCTGAGGGCGTGGATGGCTGCCTGATCGATTGGACCGATTTGCTGGATCTGTATGGAAAGTTTGGCTTCACTCCCTACCGACAATATCGGATGCTTTCAAAACAGTTTGCATCATAATAAGGAAAAAGCATGGATTTCAAACCACTGGAACGGGCCATTTCGCATGTATTAGAGGCCGGGATGACACCCGCGTTGCAACTAGCCATTCGACAGCACGGGCAGCTCATCTACTCCGCGGCCAACGGTTGGCTTGACCCGGATACCCGCCAGCGGGTGACCTGTATGACGACGCGATTTGACATGGCCTCGGTGACCAAGTTATTTACGACTACCTGCTTTCTCCAACTTGTGGAGCAAGGCAAAGCCGGGCTTGACCAGCCGGTATGCGAAGTGCTGCCTGAATTTTCAGGGCTGCGGGAACTGCACCCTTACGAAGATCCGCTGCGGGATGGCGTTTGGGTGGACGTGGCTAACCAAAAAACTCAAAAGATAGATGCCAGCCAAACCACTTTCCGGCAGTTATTAAGCCACAACTCTGGACTGCCCGCCTGGCGGCCATTCAAAGAACAGCCTTCGGCTGAGGCAGCCCGTCAAATGGCGCTGGAGACGTTCTTCTCCTATGTGCCGGGTGAACGGGTGGTCTACTCTGATGTTGGATTAATCCTGCTGGGGATGGCGGTGGAACGATTGACCGGGCAGCGGTTGGACGCGGCTATCCGGGAGCGGGTGACTGCGCCGCTGGGGCTGCAGCGCACGGGGTATCTGCCGATTGGCGATCTGCCACCGGATGTGGATCTGCTGGATATTGCCCCCACCGAATTCTGTCGCTGGCGAAACCGCCGGGTTATTGGGGAGGTTCACGATGAAAGCACCAGCCGGTTAGGCGGAATTGCCGGACACGCGGGGATTTTCTCCACAGCCGAAGAGATTGCCCGGTTTGGGCAGCTATTTATCAATCATGGGGCGCCGCTGCTTTCGCGGGCCATGGTTCAAGAAATGGTGAAAGTGCAGGCTGAGTATAATGGGGTGCGGCGCGGGCTGGGCTTTGCACTGTGGAGCGCCGACCCAGAAGCCAGCAGCAACCCCTTCAGCCCGGCGACATTTGGGCACACCGGGTTCACGGGAACATCTATCTGGATGGACCCAGAGCGCGAACTGGTGGCGGCCCTGCTGACCAATGAAGTCTACAATGGACGCGAGAGCCGCAATATCCTCCCCCTGCGGGTGGAGATTCACCGGGCAATTGTGGCTGCGGTGGATGCATAAGACCGAGGAGGGGAAGGCATGATTGTCATCGGATTAATGTCGGGCACTTCGGCGGATGGCATTGAGGCTGCGGCGGTTGAGCTCTCAGGAACGCCAGCCGCGCTCCACTGGCGAGTATTAAGCCATGTCCATGTTGATTTCGATGACCATTTGCGGGCTGAAATTTTTGCCTGCTTCAGGCCTGAAACCAGCAGCGTGGACCGGTTATGCCGGCTCAATTTTGCACTGGGGCGGGCACTGGGGCAGGCAGCGCTGAACGCTGCCAAGGCAGCCGGGTTGTCAATACAACAAGTGGATTTAATTGGCAGCCATGGACAAACCCTGTGGCATATCCCAGCAGGGGATGATGCTTCAACGCTGCAGATGGGGGAACCGGCGGTTATTTCTGAGATCACGGGTCGGACGGTTGTCAGTGGATTCAGGACGCGCGACATGGCGGCGGGCGGGCAAGGCGCCCCGCTGGTGGCCTATGTTGACCAGATCTTATTGAGCCACCCCGAGAAAACTCGGGCGGTGCAAAACATAGGCGGGATTGCCAACGTGACCTGGCTGCCAGCCCAAAATCTGAGCGGCAAGGTACCCCTGGCTTTTGATACCGGACCCGGCAATATGCTGATTGATGACGCAGTGCGCCGGGCGACGGGTGGTAATCAAACCTTTGATCAAGATGGTCAAATTGCTGCCGGAGGGCAGGTTTGCGGGGCTTTGCTGCAGGAACTGCTCAGCCAGCCTTATTTTGAGATGAAGCCCCCCAAGACCACCGGGCGTGAGCTGTTTGGCAGCCAGTTTGGCGAATGGGTCTGGCAGCGCGGTGAGGCGCTGCGCTTATGCGCCGCCGATGTCATCGCTACGCTGACGGAGTTTACAGCAGCCAGTATTGCTGAAGCCTACCGGCGCTTTTTGCCGATTTACCCAGATGAGATCATCCTCAGCGGTGGCGGAGCGTTCAATCTCACGCTGGTCAAGGCCATCCGGCAATTGACGGCCCCGGCAACTGTATTAATCAGCAACGACCTGGGGTTGAAAAGCGATGCCAAGGAAGCAGTGGCATTTGCGGTGCTGGCGTATGAAACGCTGCAAGGCCGCACAGGGAATCTGCCGGCGGCAACGGGAGCCAGGCGAGCAGTTGTCCTGGGCAATATTACGCCATCCAGCCCGGCGGGGGATCAGAAACCCTTGCGAGCAGGGCGCTATACGGAGGGACGGAATACCTCTACTGAGAATATTGACCAGCTTTCCACGCTGGAGATGCTGCGGCGGATCAACGCTGAAGATGAGAAGGTGCCCCAGGCCGTGCGGGCAACACTGCCGCAGATTGCCAGCGCAGTTGATGCAATTGCGGTGCGAATGCAGGCTGGCGGAAGATTGATTTATATCGGGGCGGGGACTTCCGGACGGTTGGGTATTTTAGATGCCTCGGAATGCCCACCCACTTTCAGCACCTCACCTGAGCAGGTGATTGGGATTATTGCCGGGGGCAAGGTTGCAATCACAGACGCGGTGGAAGGTGCAGAAGATAACGCCGAAGCGGGCCAACATGATCTTGCCAGGCTGGATGTCAATGAGACGGACAGCGTTGTGGGCATTGCAGCCAGCGGATACACCCCCTATGTGCTGGGCGGCATGGCAGAAGCCCGGCGGCGCGGTGCGCTGGTCATCAGCCTGGCGTGCAACTCGCCAGCGCCGATTGAAGAACTGGCGGACATTTCGATTGCGCCGATTGTCGGGCCTGAAGCCGTCACAGGGTCCACGCGATTAAAGGCTGGAACGGCACAAAAGCTGGTGCTGAATATGATCTCAACCGGGACAATGGTCCGGCTGGGGAAGACTTACGGCAATCTGATGGTTGATGTTCAAATGACTAATGCCAAGCTGCGAGCCCGGGGCGGGCGGATTGTGGCAGAAGCCTGCCGGATTTCAGAGGACGAGGCATTGGAATTGCTGGCAAGCTGCAATTACGAGGTCAAAACGGCCATTGTGGCCTATCTGGGAAGCTTATCGCCAGATGAGGCCCGCAAACGGCTGGCAGAACATCATGGGGTGGTGCGAAAAGCCCTGATGGGATTACAGGAATGAGCTCGCTTATTATCGGGGTTGACGGCGGCGGCAGCAAGACCACCGCCATCCTGGCGATGGGTGACGGCACAATTCTGGGGCGCGGCCAGGCGGGGCCATCGAATTATCATGCCATTGGGGTGGGTGCGGCACTGGAAGCGCTTGACAGGGCGATTGCCTGCGCTTTCGAAAATGCGGGGATAGCGGCCGAACCCATTGATGCGCTGGCGCTGGGGCTGGCTGGAATGGGCAGACCCGCCGATCGGGCAATATTTGAAGCCTGGGCCAAGCGCAGTTATCCCCAAGCAAGGCTCAAACTGGTTAACGATGCGGAAATACTGCTGGCAGCCGGAACCCCGGATGGCTGGGGGATTGCGATTATTGCTGGGACGGGCTCGTTGATTTTTGGACAGACCTCCGATGGACGCACAGCCCGCGCGGGTGGATGGGGATACCGGATGGGGGATGAAGGCAGCGGCTACGCGGCCGGGCTGGCGGCGCTGCAAGCTGTGGCCCGCGCCTGGGATGGGCGCGGGGAACAAACGAATCTAACCGAGCGGCTGCTGAACCATTTTGGGGTTGCAGTTCCACCTGATTTGATTGCAGAGGTGTATCAGGATACGATTGGGCGCCCGGAAATTGCGGCACTGGCACGGTATGTCGATCTGGCGGCGGAAGATGGCGATGCAGTGGCGGGTGCTATTTTGCAATCCAGCGCCGGGGAGCTTTCTCTGGGCGCAAAAGCAGTCATGACCCAGCTTAAGCTTAAAGGGGACATTCCTGCCGCCCTGGGAGGTGGATATGTGACCGGCGGCCGCTTGCTGCAGCAATTCTTGCAGGAATCTGCCGTACAGCGGGGGGTGCATTTGCGGCCTGTCACGCCGGTGGTGGAGCCTGCTCTGGGGGCGGTGAAGCTGGCCAGCGCATTGTACAACCTGTAACACCCGGCCTCTAATAGAAATCATACATATTTCTGGTATGATTGATAAAAGTTGATGCTGGTTCTTTACTGTTACAGGAAAGGTTAACCATGGAAGGATACTTACTTTACATCATCATCAGCCTGCCAGCGTTGCTGCTGGGCTTATGGGCACAGGCCAAAGTTAAGGGTGCTTTTCGCAAGTATTCACAGGTGCGCAGCAGCACTGGATTCACAGGGGCGCAGGTGGCGCGGCGAATTTTGGATACCAATGGGTTGCACGATGTGCCGGTTGAAGAAACAGGCGGCATCTTGAGCGATCACTACGATCCAGCCAAACGGGTCCTGCGGCTCAGTCCGGCCGTGTATCGGACCAACAGTATTGCCGCGGCCGGGATTGCCGCCCACGAAGCCGGGCACGCCCTGCAGCACCGGGAGCAATATTTTATGCTCTCGCTACGGTCGGCCATGGTGCCTACCGTTCAGATTGGAAGCTGGCTGGGGCCAATTATCTTTATCGTTGGGTTGTTCCTATCCACAACCATTGCCTGGATTGGGCTGGCCCTTTTTGCGGGGACGTCGCTGTTTGCACTGGTGACGCTGCCGGTTGAATTTGATGCCACCCGGCGGGCCAAGGAATGGCTGGCTAATTCCGGATTGGTTTACCAGGGTGAAATGGTGGGGGTGCACAAGGTATTGGACGCGGCGGCGCTGACTTATGTGGCGGCGGCGGCGCAATCTATTTCAACACTGCTCTATTATGGGCTGATGCTGGTCGGCGCCCGGGACAATTAGCGGCTCAAACCCGTTGAAAAACAAAAAAGAGTGATGCGAGGTGATCGCATCACTCTTTTTATTATCACAACATTTAAAGGGTTAAACAGAGACCAGACTACGGCGAAGAGCATCTCGCATGGAGAGGGCTCTGGCAGCACCGAGGGCAGTGGCGGTCATGGGTTCGTCCACAAGATACGCCGGGATGCCCAGGGCTTTGGTGAGAAATCTGTCAACATTGCGGAGAAGGGCACCGCCACCGCACAGAGCCACCCCGCGGTCAATGATGTCAGAAATCAGTTCTGGGGGTGTTTTTTCAAGCACACGGCGGGCCAGTTGGACCAGTTCAGTGAGAGGTTCCTGCAAGGCATCGACGATGTCGTCGGTGGTCAGGGTGATGGGGCGCGGCAGACCGGTAACCTGATCCTGACCCTGGACTTCTACCGAGAGAGGTGTATCCAGGGGGAGGGCCGCGCCAATTTGGATTTTCAGGGATTCAGCAGTTGGCTGACCGATAATCACGCCGAATTTTTTGCGGGCATACTGGATGATGGCGTCATCGAACCGCAGGCCGCCCGTGCGGGCGGTTTCGGCGGCAACCACATCATTGAGGGCCAGGACACCCACCTGATTGGTGCCACCGCCCAGCGAAATGATCATATTGCCAGAAGGGGTGCCAATGGGCATGTCCAGGCCAAGGGCGGCTGCCAGCGGCTGGCGGATGAGGTAGACCTCACGGCTGCCGGCACCCAATCCCGCCTCGTGCACGGCGCGGGATTCAACGCTGGTGATGCCGTAAGGTACGGTAATCATCACGCGCGGGCGGAAAACGACCATCGGGCCGGTTAATTTTTTGATGAGGTATTGCAGCATTTTCTCAGTAATCTCATATTCGGCAATCACGCCATGCTGCATGGGACGGACTACCTCAATGGTATCGGGGACGCGGCCAAACATATCTTTGGCGGACTGCCCCCATTCAACCATTTTTTGTTCAGCAATCACCAGGGCAACCATGGTTGGTTCCTGGAGGAGGATTTGATTCCCCTCCGCCATGACAGTATTCATGGTGCCCAGGTCAATGCCAAATTCTCGCGAAAAGACCGGCATAATTATTGTATCCTTGTGGTCTAGCTGCCCCGGCGCTGGGTACGGGTGCGCCCAAAGCGGCGAGCCGCATCAAGGCGAAGCATGGAACGGCGCAAGGCAGCCTGCAGGGTAAGCTGACGATCAGAATCCCCGCCCGATTCTTTCTGGAGAGCTTCTTCAGCGCGGCGGCGAGCTGCCTCAGCGCGCTGGACATCAATTTCCTCAACATTCTCAGCCGCATCGGCGAGGACGGTTACCTGATCGGGTTGAACTTCAACCACACCACCGGCAACTGTAAAGACTTCCTCTTCGCGGCCCATCCGAACTGTAATATAGCCATATTGCAGCACAGAAAGCAGGGGGGCATGGTCAGGCAGGATGCCCATCACACCTTCTACCCCGGGCAAGACAACAATATCTACATCGCCCTGGAAAACAATCCGATCTTGAGAGACGATTTCACAACGAATGGGCATGACTGCTCCTAGGCGGCCTGAAGTTTGCGGGCTTTCTCAACGGCATCTTCAATGGTGCCAACCATGTGGAAAGCCTGCTCGGGGAGATCATCATACTTGCCCTGCAGAATTTCACCAAAGCCGCGCACGGTCTCGCGCAGCGGGACGTAGCGACCAGGGATGCCGGTAAACTGCTCAGCCACAGACATAGGTTGGGAGAAGAAACGCTCGATCTTGCGGGCGCGCGAGACAATCAGTTTGTCGTCTTCGCTGAGTTCATCCACGCCCAGAATAGCAATGATGTCTTGCAGGTCTTTGTAACGCTGAAGCATGCGCTGCACTTCGCGGGCAATGGTGTAGTGCTCATCGCCAACAATGCGGGGGTCCAAAATGCGGGAGGTGGAGACCAGAGGATCTACCGCGGGGTAAATGCCTTTTTCAGCAATGGAGCGCTCGAGAGCAATGGTGGCATCCAAATGAGTGAAGGTAGCGACAGGCGCTGGGTCCGAATAGTCATCGGCTGGGACGTAGACCGCCTGCATGGAAGTGATGGAGCCGTGCTTGGTGGAGGTGATGCGTTCTTGCAGTTCGCCCATTTCGGTGGCGAGGGTGGGCTGATAGCCTACCGCGGAGGGCATACGCCCAAGCAGCGCCGAAACCTCAGACCCAGACATGGTGAAGCGGAAGATGTTATCAATGAAGAGCAGTACATCCCGGCCCTGATCGCGGAAGTATTCGGCCATGGAAAGCGCCGAGAGGGCAACACGCAAGCGCACGCCCGGGGGTTCGTTCATCTGACCGAAGACCATGACGGTGTCTTTCATAACGCCAGACTCGAGCATTTCGCGGTAGAGCTGGGTGCCTTCGCGGGTGCGTTCACCTACACCGGCAAATACAGAGTTGCCCTGATGGACGGTAGCAATGGAGCGGATCAGCTCCATGATGATGACGGTCTTGCCCACGCCAGCGCCGCCAAAGATGCCCGTCTTACCACCTTTGGTGAAGGGGGCAATCAGGTCAATGACTTTCATACCGGTCTCAAAGACCTCGACACGGGTCGATTGATCAGCAAAAGTGGGAGCAGCACGGTGAATGGGGTAATAATCGGTGGCTTCGACGGGGCCTTTGTTGTCTACCGGGCGACCCAGAACATTGAAGACACGACCCAGTGTCTGCGGGCCAACCGGGACGCGAATGGGTGCGCCGGTGCGGCGGACCGGCAGGCCGCGCTGAATACCGTCAGTGCTGTCCATGGAAACGCAGCGGACGCTGCCACTGCCAAGGTGCTTCTGGACTTCCAAAATCATTGGCTGGGCGTCTGGGCGGACAATCTCCAGCGCTTCGTAAATTTCGGGCATCTCACCCGATTCAAAAATAACATCTACCACGCTACCCATCACCTGTGCGACATGTCCGGTTGCCTGATCCATGAATAATCCTCCAGATATAAGCGTATCTGTACTTTAGTACTATGCTTTCGCGGCGGAAAGCGCTTCGGCGCCAGAGGCAATATCCAACATATCACTGGTAATGCTCTGCTGGCGGGCTTTGTTATAGTCCAACTGCAAATCCTCGACCAGGTCGAGGGCGTTGTCGGTTGCGTTGCGCATGGCAACCATGCGGGCAGCATGTTCACTGGCCTGGGAAGACAAAATGGCCTGATATATTTGAATAGCCGTAAAACGGGGCACAATTTGATCCAGCAGGCCGGTGCTATCGGGCTCGTAGGAAAAGACAGCGTGATTGGCATGGGTGCTGTTAGCGCCATGTCCGTGACCTGATGTATCCACTTCCAATGGCAGGATTTTGCGGATGATTGTTTCCTGCTTGATCATATTCACAAATTCGGTATAGGCAACAAACACCTGATCCACATCACCAGAGAGATATTGATTGACCGCCAGACGACCGATGGCAGAGACATCCATAAACGAGGGCGGGCTGGGGAGGTTGCTGAACTCAGCCAGCAGATTCTTGCGGCGGCGCGCCAGCATATCACGGCCCTTGCGCCCCACGGCAATATAGCGGACGGGGGTTTCAAGGTGACCAAACTCTTCTAGTGTATGGCGCAGCATATTGACGTTGT
>JAGOFZ010000040.1 GCA_017996955.1 Longilinea sp. | reverse complement strand
CGGATACTATCCTGCGCCCGGCCTGTCCCTAAACACCCATTATTTGTATGTCCTTTCCAAGGAGGAAAACCATGAACACTTATCGCAAGTCCGAACGCGGCCAGATTGTGGTCATCTTTGTCATCGCACTGGTGGCGCTGCTGGCGCTCACCGCCCTGGCCATTGATGGCGGCATGATCCTGTCTGACCGGCGGTTTGCCCAGGGCGCGGCTGATGCTGCCGCGTTGGGCGGCGCCGGGGCGGCAGCCAGAGAGATTGAAAATGCAGGCATCACCTACAGCACTTTTGACTGCTCCTCTGCAGCCGTGCTGGATGCCATTGATGCAGCTTCCCAGGCCGCCATTGACGCGGCGGCGGCCAATAATTTTCTTGGTCTTGCCAATGATGGTGACCTTAATCCCAATAATGAAACCTATGGTGTGGAAGTTCTCTGTGAGGATGATGCGGCCAGCGTGGACCGGCATATTGATGTGATGACAACCATTACATCAGAAACCTCCACATCCTTCCTCCATCTGTTCAATTCAGGGCCCATGACCAATACGGTCACTGCCGTGGTGCGGGTGCGCCCACCCACACCTCTCGCCATGGGAAATGCCATTGTAACCTTCAGCCCGCTCTGGGGCACCAAGACCGGGGGCCTCGATTTCACCGGCGGTGCGGTACTGCATGTGACCGATGGCGGCATGTTCTCAAACTCGAGCATCCGTCAGAAGGGGAGCGGCAGCATCTGGGTCCATGACGGTCTGGGGGATGTGATGGATGGCAGCGTGCGCTGCCTCATGGATTGTGATGAATTTGTCCCCGGAAATATGGATCCGGACCCGGTGGATATCTGCACGGCAGCCGACAATTGTCCGGGTCTGCGCATTCAGCCGATCACGATGCCAACCCCTGCCTGCGGGGCAAACCGGGGTGCCATAAACGGCTCCGGCACCTATGATCCCGGGACCTATTCCAGTGCCAGCATTGGCAATGGGGATGTGGTTAAATTGAATCCGGGCCTGTACTGCTTCAATGGCGTTGTAAAAATCACCGGTGGCTCACTCACCACCGTGGCGGATGCAGATGGGCACTTGGGTGTGACCATTTTCCTGAAAAAAGCCAATGGTGACTGGAATATCACGGGGGGTACCATCACTCTGGTTTCTCCGGTTAATGCCGATCAGGTGACTGCAGGCTCCATCCAGGGTGTTCTGCTTTACCTTGAAGATGGCAATACAAATGAAATTAAAATCACCGGCAATGGCACGGGCTCGTACTCGGGTCTCATCTATGGACGGGATGCCGGTCTTTACGTTCGTGGCAGTGCGGCTGACACCTTCAATGGGCAAATCTTGGTGAGATATATGGATAATGCCGGTACCAGTGATATGAAAGTGAGTTTTGTGGATAACACCAACTTCGGCGATCCCACCTTTTTGGACGTGATTCGTTAGCCTGGCAACCCGCAAATTAAACACCGATTATTATGGGCGGAGTCACAGCGCGCAGCCGTGGCTCCGCCCCTTTTCATTCCACCGCATTCTTTCCCCATTTTTGGAGACCCCCATGAAAATAAAAACCCTTCTTCGCCTGGCGCTGGCGGCGGTGCTGCTTGCGTTGATCAGCGCGCAGGTGGCACCGCTCCCGGCTGCCCGGGCGCAGACCCAGCCGGCGGTTCAGCTTGCCGCCCCTGGCTACATTGTGGTGGATCATACCACCACCGACCTCGACCTCATCCCCCCGGAATGGATTGCAGCCGCCCAGGAACTGGCCGTCCATTACGCCCACACCTCTCACGGCAGTCAGATCACGTCTGGCCTGGCGGCACTGGAGGAGGACCACCCGCTGTACGCATATGAAGTTGATTATGCCGGCAGTACCCCACCCACCACGGCCCCCGCCACCCCACCCCTGTGGATTTTTGATGGCAATCCGCCCGAAACCTACATCGAACCCGGCGATTACTGGGAGGGCGAAGCTGGCATCAACCGCACCCGCGCCGTGATCAATACCGGCCTTTTTGATTACTCCATGTGGTCCTGGTGCGGCCAGGCCGGTTACTATGAGACTTCCCAGATCCAAACCTATCTGGATGTGATGGCCGACCTGGAAGCCGACTACCCCAATACACGTTTTATCCTGATGACCGGGCATACGGTTGGCGGTGGCAGCACCCTGTTAGAGACCAACAACAACCTGATCCGCCAGTTTGCCCAGACCCATGGCATGATCTTGTTTGATTTTAATGATATCGAGCGCTACACTCCCACCGGAGATGGCCCCTACAATAACATCGATGATGGCGATTGCGAGTGGTGCGCCAACTGGTGCGATGCCCACCCCTCTGACTGCGAACATCTGCCGGTTGGCGATTGTGCCCATTCTGATACCAGTGAAGATGCCGAGCTTTTCTGCTCCCTCAAAGCCAATGCTTTCTGGTGGCTCATGGCTCGCCTGGCTGGCTGGCCCGGCCCCGGCCCCCTCACCTACGTCTATCTCCCCACCATTCTGCGCTGAAAAACAATCGGGTGTGGTCAAAAGGCCACACCCGATAATCATTCTATGGGTCTAAACCCCAGGGCCTAATGCCCGGCTACTGAATTTCAGGCAGCAGCGGCAGGCTGGGGCTCTGATTCATGCGCATCTCGCTCTCGTGCGCCAGTTCAATAATCTCGTGCATCACCCGGTCGGCCACTTTACGCACATGCGGGCGGTCTTCCACATCGCCGTTGAACTGCAGCGGCTTGCCCACCGTCACCTGGTAGGGCCCGCGCAGATACCAGCGCCCGTAAGACACCTTGCCCCGCACCGTAGATTTGACCGTCCGGTTCAGGCCCCAGTTCAGGTTGATGCCCACCGGGATCACCGGTGCGCCGCTCAGCAGGGCAATTCGGGCCACGCCCGTCCGCGCCGGGTGAAAGCCCTGCGCCGAAGGGCTCAGATCGCCCTCGGGGAAGATGATCACAGTCTTGCCCTCGCGCAACCGCTGCACTGCCGCGTCAATGGCGGCCGGACCGTTGCCCGCTTCTACCGGAATATGCCCCGAGCGGCGGAGGTATTCGCCCAGGATTGGCACTTGGAACAACAATTCATTAATCAAGATGTACGATTGGTGCCGCAGCATGCCCGCGACAAAGAAGGGGTCGGTGGTGCTGGGGTGGTTGGCGGCAATGATTTTGGGGCCGTGCGGCAGAGCTGTATGCCGTTTCACGTTCATGCGCAGCATGGTGTCGCTGTAAGCAATGACCAGTGGCTTGGAAAACCAGTACATCAGTTTGTCTGTCAGCATCGCTTGTAATCCTCAGTTGGTAATTTGGGTGTCGTGCAGGGGATGATGATGGTTAGAGTTTACCGGATTGCCCGCCGGTGAGTATCGCCTGTGGGGCATATTGACCGGGCGTGACGAGTCATATTTTGTTTTGCAGGTCATTATGACCTGCTGCTGAATACTAAAACCCCGCCCGGTGCCGCTTCGATACGCCCCATTTCCCCGGCTTTCAATTTTGAAAACTCCCCAATCAATAATCCTAAATCCCCAGCCCGCCCCACGACCCGGTCAAATACAGCCGCACCGCATCAATCACCAGGGTTTGCAGCAGCGCAATCGTCAACCCGCCCACCAGCGCCGGCCAGACATCGCGCCAGGTGTTTGCCAGTCCATCGCGCTTCAGGAAGATCACCAGCAGCAGGCTGTAACACAGCGTCAGCAGCGTCAGCACACTGACGCTGCTCAACACCGCCAGCGGGTACAGCACCAGCGGATTTTCGGTCAGAATGACCAGATTGAGCAGCGCCGCCAGCCCCAGCAGCCCGCCAAACGCCCCCCAGTTGGGGATGGCCGGGCGGTCATCAAATGTGGTGAAAAACGTCTGGTGCATAATTGGCAGCAGAACCAGCGCCATGCCCAGCCCCAGCCCGGTGCCGGTCGCCAGCCGCAGCCAGTTCTGCGGCTCGTAAAAATGCGGCGCGCCTTCAAAAAAATGCATGTACGAATTGAACCCGTCAAAAGCCCAGGCCAGCGCCAGCACCCCCAGCGCAATGCAAATGCTCACCGGCGGCAGTTTGCCCCGGCGTCCGCGCGGCAGTTGATAGGCCAGCCCCAGCAGCGCCCCCAAAAACGTCCCCGAGCAGCGCGCACAGACGGGCATGGCGCGGTCGCCCAGCATAAACGAGCGCTCCGTAATCCGGTGACAGACTGCGTACCCCACGGCATCCGCTTTCCCCAGCAGCCCGGGCGGCGCAAACGCCAGCCATAAAATCAACACCGCCGCGCCAAAACCAACCAGCAGCGGTTTCCAGAGTGTGCGCAGGGTTGGGCGGCTCATAAGAGCATTATATCAGCTTTCAAACAAACAGCCCCCTCCAGGGGAGGGGGCTGCCTTGCTTACGGTTTGATTCAGTCGCCGATTTAGTAATCGGGCATCTGGGGCGCAGCGGCCGGCTTGTCCTTTTCAGGAGCATCGGTGATCAGCGCTTCGGTGGTCAGGATCATGGCGGCAATCGAGGCGGCGTTTTCCAGCGCACCACGGGTCACCTTCGCGGGATCAATCACGCCGGTCTTGACCATGTCAATATATTCGCCGCTCAGCACATCGTAACCAATGTGGGCATTCTTGGCTTTCTTCTGCTGCTGGCGCACATTCTCCACCACCACAGAGCCTTCCATGCCAGCGTTCTCAGCGATGCGGCGCATCGGAACTTCCAGCGACTTGCGGACAATGTTGACGCCGATTTGTTCGTCTTCCACGCCCAGCTTCAGTTTCTCGAGGGCAGCAATGGCATTCACCAGGGCAACACCACCACCGGGGACAATCCCTTCTTCAACCGCAGCGCGGGTGGCCGACAGGGCATCTTCCACGCGGTGTTTCTTTTCTTTCAGCTCGGTCTCGGTAGCCGCACCCACACGGATGATGGCCACACCGCCAGCCAGTTTGGCCAGCCGTTCCTGCAGCTTTTCGCGATCGTAATCGCTGGTGCTCTTGTCAATCTCCACGCGGATCTGCTCGATGCGAGCGTGGATGGCGCCTTCTTCGCCCTTGCCGCCGATGAGGGTGGTGTTGTCCTTGTCAGACACAACCTTCTCAGCGCGGCCCAGGTCGGCGATGGTGGCGGTTTCCAGCTTGCGGCCCATTTCGTCAGAGATGACGGTGGCGCCGGTCAGGATGGCGATATCCTGCAGCATGGCCTTGCGGCGATCACCAAAGCCAGGGGCCTTGATGGCCAGCACGTTCAGGATGCCGCGGATGCGGTTGAGCACCAGGGTCGCCAGTGCTTCGCTGTCCACGTCTTCAGCAATGATCACCAGCTCGCGTTTGCCAAGCTGCATCATTTTTTCCAGCACGGGCACCAAATCGGCAGCCGCAGAGATCTTGCGATCATAGACCAGGATGTAGGGTTCCTGGATGGTGGCTTCCATGTGATCGGGATCGGTGATGAAGTAGGGCGAAATGTAACCGCGGTCAAACTGCATGCCTTCAACGTATTCGGTTTCAAACTGCAGGCCCTTGGATTCTTCAACCGTGATGACGCCGTCTTTACCAACTTTGTCCATCACATCGGCGATCAGGGCGCCGATTTCTTTGTCCTGCGCCGAGATGGTGGCCACCGAGGCGATGTCGGTCTTGGTGGTGATCTCAATTGCCTGCTTGCGGATTTCATCGGCCACCAGTTTCGAGGCGGCTTCAATGCCACGCTTCAGCAGCATGGGGTTGGCACCAGCGGCCAGGGTCTTCAGACCTTCGGTCACAATCGCGTGCGCCAGCACGGTCGAGGTGGTGGTGCCATCGCCAGCGATGTCGTTGGTCTTGGTGGCGGCTTCCTTCAGAAGCTGGGCGCCCATATTTTCGAAGGGGTCTTCCAGTTCAATTTCTTTCGCCACGGTCACGCCATCGTGCGTGATGGTGGGGGAGCCGTATTTGCGATCCAGGGCCACATTGCGGCCTTTGGGGCCCAGGGTGGTCGCCACGGCGGTCGCCACAACATCAATACCCGCCTTCAGTTTGCGGCGAGCTTCTTCAGCAAAAATGATTTGTTTAGCACCCATTGTGAAATCTCCTTAATGGTTTAACTTGAAAAATAACCGAAATTAACCTTCAATGATGGCGAGCAGATCGCTCTCGCGCAGGATCAGCAGTTTCTTGCCGTCAATCTTGATTTCGGTGCCAGAGTATTTGGCGAACAGCACCGTGTCGTTGACAGAAACTTCCATGGGGATGCGCTTGCCGTTTTCGTCGCGGTCGCCCGCGCCTACGGCGATCACTTTGCCGCGCTGCGGCTTTTCTTTGGCGGTCTCGGGCAGAACGATACCACCAGCGGTCACTTCTTCAGCCTCAAGCGGTTCAACAACCACACGGGCGCCAAGGGGTTTAAGATGCATTGCCATTGTTTCCTCCTGATTCAGGATTTGAGATCTATTTTTTGCAGTTTTAGCACTCTTTTGCCAACACTGCCAGAACATCCCCTATCATACTCACCTTCTATATCAGAGTCAAGAGAAACCTCAAGGTTCTTATAAAACTCATACACAGATTTTGAGAAAACCCCCTGTCTAATCCTTTCCGGTTTGCATTTTTGCAAACTGATTTGCCCTCAAACCCGAACCCGATTCTATCATCCCCTCGGTATAATTAACTGATTTGTTTTAATTGCTTTTTAATAAGAATAAACGCTCGGTTGGATCGTCAACTTCAGGAACCCGCTCATGAGCCTTCGAAAAACCACGCTGTTGGCCATCGTTCTGACAACGGTGGGTCTCATTGCCGTGCTGCTTTTCTCGCAGCGCATGGTCTTGCTGCCCTACTTTGAACAGGAGCAAACCCAGACCGTCCAGCTCAATTTGCAGCGTGCGCTCAGCGCTCTGGATGCCGAGTTCTCTTACCTCACCCAGATCAGCCGCGATTGGGCCAAGTGGGATGATACCTACACCTATGTCCAGGATCGCAATACCACGTATTGGCGGGCCAACCTGCAGCTAACCACCTTTCGCGATCTGCAGCTCAATCTGTTTGCCCTGCTGGATGATGAAGGCCAGGTCGTTTTTGCCATTAATTACGATCTCGTGACCGAAAAGGCCGAGCCCCTGCCCGAGGCCCTGACCCATCAGATTCAACCCGGTAGCCAACTGCTGGCCGCGCCCGATGATCTGACGGGGCGTCAGGGCTTTTTGGATATTGACGGCCGGGCGCTGCTGATCGTCTCTCACCCGGTGCTGCCAACCGATGGTGTTGGCCCGGCCCAGGGCACACTGCTGATCGGCCGCTACCTGGATGCCGACAACCTGGAGCGCATCTCGAATTCCGTGCAGTTGCCGCTCACGCTCTACCCGGTTAACAAAGCTGCTCCCGAATCCGCCCGCAGCGCGCTCTTGAACGGCGACTCTTATTACATGGAACCGTTGGATGACACCTCAGTAGCCGGTTACACCCTATTGAAAGACATCAATGACCAGCCCGCCTTTTTGCTGCGCGCCGACCAGCCCCAGTCGGTTTATCGCACCGGCATCCTGCTGGTCAATTACCTGGTGGTGGCTCAGGTGATGTCGGGCATTACCTTCAGCGCCATTCTCTTTCTGCTGCTGGAAATGACGGTGTTGGGCCGACTGCGCCGCCTCAGTCGGGATGTGACGGCAATTGGCGCCTCGGGTGATATCACCCGGCGGGTGGCCGTCACGCGCCACGATGAGCTGACCCGCCTGGGCCAATCCATCAACGCCACCCTCGATTCGCTGGCTCAAGCCCAAAAGCAGCGCCAGGAAAGCGAGGGCCGCTTCCGGACGCTGGTCGAATCCATGGATGATGTGGTCTTTACCGTCAGCAATGACCTGTCGGCTGTAGAGACCTTTGGTCAAAAGGCCAATGCCATTGGTATGAAAGATATCCTGTCGCCTGCCAGCGCATCGCCATCATCGGCCGCGCGCCCGGGGCATTTGCAGGCTTTGCAGAAAGCCTTGTCGGGTGAGCAGGTTTCCTTTGAATGGTCACTCCCCGGCTCCGATCAGCCGCGTCATTTTCTCACGGCGCTTTCCCCCATTCGCTCAACCGATGGTGCCATCACTGGTGCCGTGGGGGTGGGGCGTGAAATCACCGAGCGCAAACAACTGGAAGAACGCCTGCGTCACCAGGTTGCCGATCTGGATGCCCTGCATATGGCTTCGCAGGTGTTGTTGGGCCAGCTTGAACCTGCTGAAACCCTGGCGGCCATCTGCCGCCTGGCGGTGGAGCAGTTTGGCCTGCAAGCTGCCTGGATTGCCCTGCCGCGCGCCGAACAGCAGATGCTGATCCCGCTGCACGCCCGGGGCTTTCAAATGGAGCAGCTCAGCGTTCTCCATCTTCACTTGAATGCAGCGGATCTGGTTCACCCGGCGGTCACGGCTTGCCGTACAGGCCAGCCGCAGGTGGTTGCCCCGCTTTACAGCGGCGAAAGTGATGCCCAGACGGCTGCCGGTGCAGCTTTGCGTGCCCTGGCCTGCCTGCCCCTGCCGCAGAACGACCAGCCCGGCGGTGTGCTGGCGGTGTACAGCGCGCAAGAAAACTTCTTCAGCCCCGAGAAAATGCAGCTTTTGCAGGCCTTTACCAATCTCGCCAGCGCCACGCTGCAAAACGCCAGCCTCTTTGAGCAAGTTTCGCGCGGGCGGGAACGCCTGCAAGACCTCTCCCGCCGCCTGGTGGATATTCAGGAAGGCGAGCGCCGCCGGATTGCCCTGGAATTGCACGACCAGATCGGCCAAATTCTCACCGGGCTCAAACTGCTGCTGGATTCTTCGGCCGCCCTGCCGGCGGTTCAATTGAAGCCGCGCCTCGAACAGGCCCAGGAACTGGCCAATGACCTCATCAGCCGGGTGCGGCAGATGTCGCTTAACCTGCGCCCCTCCCTGCTGGACGATCTGGGACTGGTGCCGGCCTTGCTCTGGTTGTTTGAGCGCTATACCGCTCAAACCAACGTGGGAGTGGTCTTCCAGCATACCGCGGTAGAAGGCATCCGCTTCCCCATTCAAATTGAAACCGCTGCCTACCGGCTGGTACAAGAGGCACTGACCAACGTTGCCCGCCATGCCGGCGTCAATGAGGTGATTGTCCGACTCTGGCGCGCCGACGACCGCCTGGGGGTTCAAGTGGAAGATGCCGGCTGCGGCTTTAATCCTGCCGATATCCTCAATGGCGAGTCCAGCGGTCTGCTGGGCCAGCGCGAGCGCCTGGGGCTGCTGGGCGGCCGCCTGACCATTGATGCCAATCCGGGCAGCGGCGCCTGCCTGACGGCTGAACTGCCGCTCAACGGCCAGCCGCTGGAGGAAGAAGAATGACCATTACCATTTTGCTGGCCGATGATCATCATGTGGTGCGGCAGGGATTGCGCTCGCTGCTGGCCCTGGAAAGGGATTTTCAGGTCATTGCCGAAGCCAGTGACGGCCTCGAAGCCGTCCGCACCATTGACCGCCTTCGTCCGCAGGTCTCCATTGTGGATCTGATGATGCCCGGTTTGGGCGGCCTGGAAGTCACCCGGCAGGTTTGCCAGTGGACCCGGGTGGTCATCCTCTCGATGCACGATAACGAAGCCTATGTGATTGAGGCCCTGCGCAACGGCGCCTATGGCTACGTGCTCAAAGATTCCACCGCCGATGAATTGATTCAGGCCGTGCGGATTGTTGCCGAAGGGCGGCGCTTCCTCAGCTCGCCGTTTTCAGAGCGTGCCATTGCCGCCTACAGCCAGAAGGCACAGAGCGCCCCCCTGGACCCCTACGAAACCCTCACCACCCGCGAGCGCGAGGTGCTGCACCTGGCAGCCGAGGGCCTCAGCGCCACCGACATTTCAGCCCGCCTGTCCATCAGCCCGCGCACGGTGGAAATTCACCGCGCCAATGCCATGCACAAGCTCAACCTGCGTTCCCAGGCCGAGCTGATCCGCTACGCCCTCCGCCGCGGCATCCTGCCGATGGAGGATTGACTCCCACTAATTCTGGGGGTGATTCTTCGCCCAGGCCTCAGCCTGCTGGCGGTGCTCATCGTAGTGCAGGTGGGTGCTGCCCGCCAGAATCTGCCGTGGCGTCCATTCCGGGGGCATTCCAGCAAACGCCGCCGGATCCAATAGTTCGGCCGCGCTGATCTGCTCCAGCAGGGGCAGCAGCTGCTTATACGTCATAATGGCGCTGGCCAGCACCTGCGTCAGTG
>JAGOFZ010000039.1 GCA_017996955.1 Longilinea sp. | reverse complement strand
GCTCGATTTCTTCCTCCCAGGGGGCATAGCGATCCCGGCGCAGGACTGAGAGATCCACGGCGCCGCCGCCGAGATGGGTGCCAAAGCTGGCGGCGCCGTTATCGTGAAAGCTGCCCTGGGTAATGGCCGAACCGGTGATGTCAATGGGGCCGCCATACAGTTCGGCGGCATAGGCCAGCATATCCACCGTGCGCTGGTTGAAAATCCAGCCATTGGCGTTGGTGATGGTGTAATCATCGGGAGGGCGGCGGCATTCGGGCGGTTGGGTGAAGACGGTGGGGGTGATGGTGGGAGTGGCAGCAGGCGGCGCAGGCGTAACCGTGGGAGATGGCGACGGCGTGGGGGTGCGGGTCAGAGTGACGGTGAGGGTAACTGTGGGCGGCGGCGGGGTGGGCATGGAGGTACAGGCCGTCAGCAGGATGAGGATGATCAGGAGGGGATAAAAGCATCTCATGAGAGAATTGTACCGGGTTTTTGGCTTGTCGGACGGATATCGGCGGGGGTTGCCAATCATATGATTTTCATAGCCGCGGCGTTTGCATCTCCTTCGGGGGCGTGTTATAATCCATGTGTTCGTTTTCAGTGCTGCCTGAGCGCGCCTGAGTGGGTAGGGGCGCGATTGCAGGTAGATCCTTCACCTCATTGCAATTCCATACAATTAAAGCTCCAGCCCTGAACCGGCGCTGGAGACTATGAGTCTGTCAGATAGGCGGATTAACGCTCATGAACATTTTTGATCTCCAAACTGCATCACTCGCTGATTTGCGCCAAAAGGGGCGAGAACTCAACATCCCCAACGCTAACCGTTTGAAAAAAGAAAACCTGATTGTACGCATTGCCCAGGCCGAGGGCGGCCCAGAGGGGGAAGAAGTGCGCGGCGGGGTGCTGGAAATTATGCCGGAGGGCATTGGCTTTCTGCGCCCCAATTATCAGGTGGGGGCAGAGGATGTTTATGTGTCTCAGGCGCAGCTGCGGCGCTATGAACTGCGCAACGGCGATCTGATCATCGGTGCGGCGCGACCGCCGCGCGAAGGCGAAAAACATTATGGGCTGCTGAAAGTGGACAGCATCAATGGGCAGGACCCAGAAACAGCCCGCAGCCGGCCCAATTTTGAGAGTCTGACCCCGGTTTTTCCAGATAAACGCTTTGACCTGGAAACTGAGCGCACAATTCTCTCCACCCGGATGATCAATCTGGTGGCGCCGATTGGCCGCGGGCAGCGCGGAATGATCGTCTCACCGCCCAAGGCTGGCAAGACAACGATTTTGAAACAGCTTGCCAATGCCATTTCATCCCAGTACCCGGAAGTGCACCTGATTATGGCCTTGATTGGCGAGCGCCCGGAAGAAGTGACGGATATGGACCGCTCGGTGGATGCCGAGGTGGTGGCTTCGACATTTGACGAGCCGGTTACGGCGCATGTGCGCATGGCAGAGATCACGCTGGAACGCGCAAAACGGCTGGTGGAAATGGGCCGGGATGTGGTAATATTAATGGATTCGCTGACCCGCCTGGCACGGGCTTACAACCTGGTGGTGAACCCATCGGGGCGTACGCTTTCGGGCGGCATGGATCCTTCGGCGTTGTACCCGCCCAAACGCTTTTTTGGTGCGGCGCGCAACATTGAAGAAGGCGGCTCGTTGACCATTCTGGCAACGGCGCTGGTGGATACCGGCTCACGGCTGGACGATGTGGTTTACGAGGAATTTAAAGGTACGGGCAATATGGAGCTGCATCTGTCGCGCCGATTGCAAGAACGGCGCGTCTTCCCGGCAATTGACATGGAACGCTCCTCGACCCGACGGGAAGATTTGTTGTTAGGCCCCGATATTTTGCAGCGTGCCTGGCTGATGCGGCGGATGTACATGCAAATGATCACCCAGCCGCCCTCAGGCGCAGGCATGGACCCGGCAGTCGCCACCGAAGCCATCATCCAACGCATGGGACGGAGCCGCAACAACCAGGAATTTTTACAGAGTTTGACGGAGGAACAGTGAGTTTAGCGAAATCTCCCAAACCAGAAACGCCGGCCGCGGCAGACAAGCGGAACTGGCTGGGCTGGTTGCTCTGGGGGCTGGCGGCCCTGATGGCCGCGGTGATGGTCTTTTTACTGGTTCAACGCTTTACCGGCCCGGTTGAGGCTGCTTACACCGACCCCGATGAGACGATTGAAGAGGCGCTGCCGAATGTGGAAGCGCCACTGTTTGCACCTGCGCCCGAGATGGCGGGGATATCTCGACCTGTGACCCCCCGAACCATCATTTCAGAACGGGGGCGCGAGAGTGTGGTGGAATATACAGTTGAGGCCGGCGATTCCATTTTTGGAATTGCCGAAAGCTTTGATATTCAACCCGAGAGCCTGCTGTGGGCCAACGCCGCCACTTTGAATGATGACCCCCACATGATTGAAATCGGGCTGACCCTGAAGGTGCCCCCCACCGATGGGATTGTTTATGAATGGAAAGATGGCGATACGGTTGAAAACGTGGCGGCGAAATTTTATGCCGACCCGGTAGAAATTCTGGCCTGGCCGGGCAACCACCTGGACATGACCAACCCCGTGATTACACCGGGAACAGTGGTGATGGTGCCCGGCGGTGAGCGCGAGTTCACCAAATGGGTGGTGCCAACCGTGCCAACCGGTGCGGCAGGCGTTAGCAGCACCCTGCTCGGCGCGGGCGGCTGTGAGTTCAGTAACTATTCGGCTTATGGCTCCGGAGCCTTCATCTGGCCGACTGACAATCACTTCCTGTCGGGGAATGATTACTGGTCGGGGCATCTGGCAATTGACATTGCGACCTATACAGGTGATGCGGTGCGGGCTGCGGACAGCGGCATGGTGGTCTATGCCGGCTGGATTGGCGGCGGGTATGGCAACATGGTCATGGTGGATCACGGCAACGGCTATCAAACGCTGTATGCTCACCTGAGCTATGTGAACGTGGGCTGCGGTCAGCCGGTGTACCAGGGCAATTTGCTGGGCGGCGCAGGCAGCACGGGCAACTCGACCGGGCCACACCTGCACTTTGAAGTGCGGTACATGGGCGGGTTCATCAACCCGTGGTATGTACTGCCATAGAATGAGACGATAGAACAAATCCCCTCCTGGCGATATTCAGGAGGGGATTATTTTTATAACAGGCTGGCGGGATCAATTTCGATGCGCCAGTTTTCCAGGGAGCGACCGCGCAGCACGGCTGCCGGGTTGGGGCCGCGCACAATAATCTGCCAGCGGTATTCTCCGTTAACGCGATCATAAAAACAGGGCACGGGACCAATCAGATCTGTGGCGGCAAAGCCCCCCTGCAGCAGCCAATCGGAGAGCCGGGCCGCCAAGCTGCACGCCTCGGCTTCGGCGCGTTCGGGTCGGGCGTGGCGGTACTCCAGGCGGGCAAGGCGAGTGAAGGGGGGGTATTGAATCTGGCGGCGGTATTCCAATTCCTGCTCGTAGAAGCTGTCATAATCATGGAGGGCGGCAAGCTGGATGGCGTAATGATCGGGATTGAAAGTCTGAATGACGGCCCGCCCCCCCAGCGGACTGCGCCCGGCGCGCCCCACAACCTGCGAGAGGAGTTGAAAACCACGTTCACCGGCGCGATAATCCGGAAAGTTGAGGCCCACATCCGCCAGAACCACGCCCACGAAGGTGACCAGGGGCAGGTCTAACCCTTTGGCGAGCATTTGCGTGCCGATGAGGATATCGGCACGGTGGTGGACAAAATGGGAGAGGATGATTTCATGCGAGCCTTTTTGCTGGACGGTTTCAGCATCCAGCCGCAGGGTACGCGCGGCGGGAAACCGCTCCTGTACCTCACGCTCCACGCGTTCGGTGCCGGCGCCGTACTGGCGGATCTGGTCGCTTTTGCACTGTGGACATTTTGCCGGCATCTGGCGAGTGTAGCCGCAGGTGTGGCACAGCAGCCCGGATTGATTGACGTGATAGGTCAGGGGCAGGTCGCAGCGCGGGCATTTGAGCACATGCCCACAGGCGCGGCAGAAAACATAGGTGGCGCTGCCGCGGCGGTTGAGGAATAAAATGGCCTGCTGGCCGGCGCTCAAGGCGCGCTCCAGATTGGCAGTCAGTTCACGGCTGAAGATAGAGCGGTTACCCATCTGCAGTTCCTGGCGCATGTCCACGATGGTTACCGGGGGCAGGGGCAGAGAGGTGACATCAGGAGATTGCGCTGAACCCTCCGGCAGGCTGACCTGTTCACGGTGAGCTAGAATGCGGTTAGGCAGGCTCAACACCGTCCAGCCTTGTTCTTGAGCCTGGTAGCGCTGAGTGATTTCGGGTGTGGCAGAGCCCAAAATGATGACACTGCCTGTCAGGCGGGCGTAGGTCAGGGCGGCAGAAACCGCATGATAGGAGGGCGGATTATCGTCCTGGTCGTACGAGCCGTCGTGACATTCATCCAACACAATCAAGCCCAGGCGGGCCAGCGGAGCAAAAAGCGCCGAGCGTGGGCCAACAATGACATCCAGCTCGCCGGAGCGGGCGCGGCGCCAGGTGTCATAACGCTCGCCGGGTGAAAGGCGTGAATGCACCAGGCCCACGCGGCCCGGGAAACGCGCCATAAAGCGGCGCACGGTTTGCGGGGTGAGGGCAATTTCGGGCACCAGAATGATGGCCTGACGGTTCTGGCGCAGGGTTTCTTCAACCGCGCGCAGGTAGATTTCGGTTTTACCCGAACCCGTGACGCCATGCAGCAGGCAGGGGGGCTGCGGTTGACTGCTGGCTGCAGCCCTGACGGCTGTCTGAACTTTGGCCCAAACCGCCTGTTGATCTGCCGTCAAGACAGGGGGCTCTTGCAGGACATAGGTGATCGCTTCCAGCGGGTCACGCCAGATTTCGGTTTCACCCAGGAGCACCAGACCGGCTTCGGCAAGTTTTGCCAGGTCGGCGCTGGTACAGCCCGAGTTGGCATACGTCCAGGCGACCTGAACCGGGGCGCCCTCGCGCGCCAGAAACCGCAACGCTGACAGGCGGCGCTGCTGCGCCGGGCTGCCCGAACGACCAACTTCAGCCAGACGGGGCTCAATCTCCTCCGGGCGGCAGGCAAGCTGAACTGTGCGGGCGGTCTTGGGGCGGATTTGCGGCTGGGGTAAAACCGGACGCGCCAGCAGCACGCCGCGGCGCACCAGGGTTGAGGCAGACTTCTTCCAGTCCTGGCGGGGAAAGGCCGCCGTCAACTGACGGCCGCGCAGCGGACCGCGCTGCTGCAGCAGGGCAATCAGCTTTTGCTGAAAGGCAGTCAGTGGGGCTGCCGGGGAAGGCGGTGCAGTATGCAGGCTGTAAAGGGTATCGGCCTGCTGACTGAGGCCGGGAGGGAGCATGAGGTGCAGGCAAAGCGCCAGCGGGGCCAGGGTCTCTTCAGACAGCCAGGCAGCCAGCGCCATCTGCGGTGGTGTCAGCACGGGTTGTGGGTCGAGGAGGGATTCAACGGGGCGAGTTTTCTGAACCTGTGGTTCGGCAACCGAGCGCAAGACAAGGCCCTGGACGGTTTGCTGTCCAAAGGGCACCACCACCAGTGAGCCGGGTTGAATTGAATCCACCAGTTCCGGGGGCAGGTGATAATCAAAAACCCCGGAAGCCAGCGGAACATTGACGGCTATCTGGACAAAATGCGCCAAGCGTTACCCCTGCCCCAAGGCAACAGCGGCGCCATAGCCGACAACAGAGTGGGTATCGCCGGTTTCTTCGGCGGAGGTAGAATGGTGCAGGATGGTCACTGTATTTGCACCCAGTGCCCGGGCCGCCCAGAGCATCACGGCAACCGGCCCGGCGCCACAGGCAAAGCCAGCGCCGGTTTCTTCGGCGGAAAGCACATCTTCAGGCGAGAAGGCCGCGATGCGGCGCAGCATTTCGGCGTCCAGAGCGTCGGCAGTGTGAAGCGGGTAAAAGTGCGAAAGGTCGGTGCTGGCAACCAGCAGGGCTGAATGGTCACACAGCAGTTCGGCCAGCGCCAGGCCAAGCGCCCGGCAAACCGATGTGGCCCGGGAGCGCACCATGATGGGGATGAGGCGAAAATCGCTCGACAGGGCCCGCTGGAGAAACGGCAGTTCAATTTCCAGGGAATGTTCCCGGTCATTGGCAACCGGTGTGAGGCGCAGGTTTTGCGCGGCAAGGGCGGCGTCTAAGGCCTCAACCGCGGAGATATCAACCGGAACCGGACCCAGCGGGGTGCCATAGGCACGATGCGCTGTCGTCAGCAGCGGGGCGGGGTGAAAGTCGTGCAGGGGCGATAAGACGACCACCTGATCAAAGGTCTGACCGCGAACCGCGGCAAAAGCATGCCCGGCGGTGCGGCCCGAATAGCGGTGACCAGCATGGGGGGCGACCAGCCCAACCACACGACCAGAGAGGGGTGGTAAAACGGCCTGATCTAGATAAGCATCAACTTGCTGCCCGAGCCGCTGCGGATCACCGCTATACCAGGTTCCGGCTATGGGAGAAGGGCGCAAGTCGCTGTGAGCAGCCATAAGTCTTTTTTACGGCAGAACATTCCAGGGGTTTACAAAGTTCCCGTTATAGCGCAGTTCAAAGTGGAGATGCGGGCCCGTTGAGCGGCCGGTGCTGCCCATGGCGGCAATCGTATCGCCGGAGAAGACACTCTGACCGCAGCCAAAGTAGATTTCGCTGAGGTGGGCATACAGCGACTGCCAGCCGTTGCCATGATCTATCACCATGACATATCCATAGCCATGGTCATTCCAGCCAGAGTAGACCACCACGCCATCGTCAATGGCGTAGATGGGGGTGCCCATCTGACCGGCAAAGTCGAGGCCGTAATGGTTGGTATCGGGCGTGTAATCATAACCAGAAAGGTAATGCAGCACTGTTGGCCAGACAAAGAGACCATCACCCACTGCGCCAGTGGTGATCACGCCGCAGTAACCCGGGCCAAACAGGCGGGCTACGCCGGGATTGTCACGGGTAATCACCGGGGCGCTCCAGGTGATAAACTCGGCCTGGCCGCCGGGCACAAACAGCATGGTGCCATCGGCAATGTTGGGGTTTGACCAGTCACCCAGAGTAGCCGGGTCCAGGTGGTTGCCCGGCCAGTTAATAATCACCTCGGGGGTAACTTTGTAGTAGCTGGAGACGCCATTCAGGCCATCACCCGCGTTCCAGCGGTAGTAGATGCCATCTGAGGGCAGAATATTCAAAACCATGCCAGGCTGAATGTAGTGGGGGTTGTCTCCCAACAGATCACGATTACCCAGCAAAATAGACTGCGGCTTGAGGCCGAACTTTTCAGCAATGCCAAAAATGGTATCACCTTCCAGAACGGTGTAGGTGATGACATCGTAGCGGGGGCGCGAAGGCAGCAGGGTATGAAGCTGCGCCAGCCGGGTAATGCCGTTGACATGAGCGGTAGATTGCGGGATGACAAAAGCCGGGGGCTGGGCGGTGGGGGTGGGCGCCTGGGCATTAACCGTGCCCGGGGCCGCAAGTACAGCCGCACCTGCCAGGTTATTAGAGGCATCGCCTTTCAAGAAAAAGGTTGCCATGACCCAGATGACCACCAAAATCAACGCCAGAGAGACCACAGCAGTGCCGGTGCGCAGGGCAATTTCACCCAGGCCCAGGCGGACAATTTTCTCCCAAGCCTGACGCCAACTATTTTTGGGCTGCGGAGAGTCCAAATTTTCAGTTTGTAAATCGGCAGGGAGTGTTTCGTCCGATGTCGATTGTGAGTTCATTCGCATTTTCCTCTAAAATCATCATAACACAACGCCGAAAGACGGTCAAGCGAGGCGCGGGCGTTGTTTAATGATGCTCGGGGCGGTGAAACAGGCGGCGAAGCGGCAAAAGCAGCAAAAAGCCAATGGCAATGAGGGCCTGACCAAGTTCAACGCCCCGGGCCTGCCAGAGGCCAAAATAAGGCACTTCGGGCAGGGGGTGACTGCCCAGGCCAAAAACATCCGCCATACCGGCGAAAACGGCGATCACATACCCTGTCGCCACCAGGCGCAGGCCAATATCGGCAGCAATGCTGGGTTCGGCTTTCTTCCAGAGCGCCATCATGCTGATGTAGCCACCAATGCACATGAAAGCCAGGCCAATCAGGAAGACGGCAATTTGCACAAAGCCAACCACCGGGCTGCGGTCAGCGCCAAAGAGCGCCGGGCGAACCCCCAGCAGGAAGACCACAAAGCCAACCAGGGTGAGGCCCAGCCCCCAACGGATGCGGCGGCGTGAATAGGGCAGCTCTGGGATGGTATCCTGACGGTTATCAGCGTTTACGGCAGCGGTCATCGGGGAAGGGTCTCCTCGAGCAGGCGGCGCCAGTTGCCGCCCAAAATGGCAGCCACATCGGCATCTGAATAGCCCCAGGACTGCAAGCGCGGGGCAATCTGCTGCAGGTCGGCAATCGTGTCCAGTTCCAGAGGCACCCAGGGCCAGCCAAAGCCGCCGTCAAAATCCGTGCCAATGGCGGCGTGGCGGGCATTGCCCGCCATCTGACAGAGGGTGTCAATATGCTTGAGGTAATGATCCAGCGTGACGGTTTCACGCGGGTCGCTGTTGACAAAATCGGCCTTGAGGAAGCGGTTGAAGGGGATGAAACCCATCACCCCATCGCGCTCGATCAGGCGGCGCAAGGCGGGTTCGGTCAGTTGGCGCGGGCTGGAGTCGCCGGGGATGAGGGCACGGATGTTGGCATGGCTGGCGATCACCCGTCCACGGTAATATTCGAGCGCCTGCACGGCTGACTCATCGGACATGTGGCTGATATCGAGGGTGAAACCCAGGTCTGCCATGACATCCAGCAGGCGAAAGCCCTCGGGGCGGAAGGGACCGGGCTCCACTGTGCCGCCGCACCAGCGCGAGCCGCCCCAGACGGGGCCAATGATGCGAACGCCAAGTTCCCACCATTCTTCAACTTCTTCAGGCTCGGCAAGGCCTTCGGCGCTTTCCATCAGAATCACCAGACCGGTGGGATGAGTGACCTGCGGCGGGTTGGCGGGGGCGGCATCCCAGGGCGCCAAAACTGCATCCAGTTCGGAGCGGGTGCGCACCAGGGTGAACATATCCGGGGATTCTTCGGCCAGGCGGCGGTAGACATCCACCTGGGCGCGCATCAGGCGCCGGGCACCGGCGTAATCGTCATAGGTCTGGGTTTCCCAATCGTGCTTGAGGTAGCGGCGCGGGCCAACAAAAATGGTGCCGCAAACCAGCGCCACCTGACCGCTCTGGTATTCAGGCCAGCCCAGCAGGGCATTACCAGTGGCTTCCAATACGCGCTGACCTACTTCAAGGCGGCGCGTTTCGGCCGCTGAACGGCGGTAATCCCGTCCAAAGGTCAGAATATTGTAGGCCAGGTCTTCGTGGGAATCGATTAGGATGGGCATTTTGGGTGTGAAAAGAGAGCGCACCCCTCGGTGCGCTCTCTACTTCAGACAGTTCAGGCCTGTTCCGAGGTGTCGGGCTGCTCGTCAGCAGGGGCTTCGGGCTCACCAGCGTCAGCAATGATGTCTTCAGCAGGGGCGGCAATCTCACCGGCATCAGCGATGATGCCTTCAATCGACTGCCAGTCCATATCGGCGAAAGCCATCGACTCAACTTTACGCAGGCTGAGGCCAATGCGGTGGTTCTCAACGTCAATTTTAATGACGCGCAGGGTAACCACATCACCTTCTTTAAGGACTTCCTTGGGGTGCTCGATCCGCTTGTCGCTGATCTCGGAGATGTGAATGAGACCTTCGAGATCATCGCCAATACGGGCAAAGGCGCCGAACTTGGTAAGGCGGGTGATGGTGCCTTCAACCAGTTGGCCAATTTGCAGGTGAGAAACCCGCTGAGACCAGGGATCGGATTGAAGCTGGCGAATGGAGAGGCCAATGCGCTTCTTTTCGCGATCAACACTGATGATTTTGACTTTGACTTCCTGACCGACGCGCAGGACTTCGCTGGGGTGCTGAATGCGATCCCAGGAGATTTCGGAGAGGTGCACGAGTCCGTCGGCGCCGCTGATGTTGACAAAAGCGCCAAAATCGGCCAGGCTGGTCACACGACCATTGCGGACTTCGCCTTCCTGCAGCTCTTCGATGACGCGTTCCTTGAGGGTTTCGCGGGTCTCGGTGCTGGCAGCGCGCTCAGAGAGAATGAGTCGGCGGCGTTCGCGGTCCACTTCGATGACACAAACGTCGATCTCTTCATTGATCATCTTGCCCCACATTTGCTCGGGGCTGTCACCGCTGAGGCGGGAGCGGCGGGAGAGGCTGATCTGGGAGGCGGGGACAAAGCCGCGCAGGCCCACAACCGGCACAATCAGGCCACCCTTGT
>JAGOFZ010000038.1 GCA_017996955.1 Longilinea sp. | reverse complement strand
GGCGCGCGCGAGACGATGAAGGCCATCCTGGCGATCATTGAAGAAGAAAGCCTGGCCGACATCGTTGTTTCGCAGACCGGCTGCATTGGGCTGTGCGAACGTGAACCCATTGTGCAGGTTGTGGTCGGCGACCAGGCCAAAGTGACCTATGGTAAAGTGAACCCTGAGATGGCGCGCCGAATTGTCAAAGAACATGTGGTGGGCGGCAAGATCATCACCGATCATGTTATCCCCATGTAGAGCGTCCATATTTAAATCAGGATATAAGCAATGAAGTATTATCGTACACATGTATTAGTCTGTATGGATCCCCAGTGCCGCCGGAAAGGCGCGCGCGAGGTCGTGCAGGCGCTGCAAACTGAACTGGCGGCCAATGGGCTGACTGACGAAGTACAGGTTCTGGAAACCTCACGTATTGGCGGCTGTGACGAAGGCCCTGAATTGATGGTGTATCCGGAAGGCGTCCACTACGCTAACCTGACGCCCGATGATATGGCCTTTATTGTTGAAGAGCACCTGCTGAAGGGCCGCATTGCCAAGAAGTTTCTCATCGAGACCACGACACAGGCCGACGAAGAACTGCGCGCCCCCACGCCGAAAGAAATTCGCATTGTGCTGCGCAACTGCGGTCAGATTGATCCGCAGAATATTGAAGATTACATCGCTGAAGAAGGCTATATGGCGCTGGCAAAGGTGCTGAACGGCATGAGCCCTGATGATGTGATCAGCGAAGTGCTGAAATCCGGGCTGCGCGGCCGCGGCGGTGCGGGCTTCCCGACCGGGCGCAAATGGGCGCTGGCGCGGGACGTGGTTGGCGAGGAAAAATATATCATCTGCAACGCAGATGAAGGCGACCCGGGTGCATTCATGAACCGGCGTGTGCTGGAAGGCGACCCTCACTCAGTGGTTGAGGGCATGATTATTGCGGCATATGCCATTGGCGCAACCCGCGGTTACATTTACTGCCGCGCCGAGTACCCCATTGCCGTCAGCACGCTGCGCATTGCAATTGACCAGGCCCGCGAGATGGGTTTCCTGGGAGAAAACATCTTCGGCACTGGCTGGAACTTTGATCTGGAAGTTCGCATGGGCGCTGGCGCCTTTGTGTGCGGCGAGGAAACAGCGCTGATGTCTTCAATTGAAGGTAAGCGCGGCGAGCCTCGCCCGCGTCCGCCCTTCCCGGCGCAGCGCGGTCTGTGGGGCAAACCCACCAATATCAACAACGTTGAGACGTATGCCAATGTGCCGCAGATCATTCTGCGCGGTGCAGACTGGTATGCCTCGATGGGTACTGAGAAAAGCAAAGGCACCAAAACCTTTGCGCTGGCCGGCGACGTTCGCCGCACGGGCCTGATTGAGGTTCCGCTGGGCATTACGCTGCGCGAAATTGTTTACGATGTGGGCGGCGGCATTAAAGATGACAAGGCCTTCAAAGCCATCCAGACCGGCGGCCCCATGGGCGGTTGTATTCCGGTGGAATATCTGGATATGCCGGTGGATTACGAATCGCTGGCTAAGGTGGGTTCCATCATGGGCTCTGGCGGTATGATCGTCATGGACGATGAGACCTGTATGGTGGATATTGCCCGCTTCTTTATGGAATTTACCCAGGACGAGTCTTGCGGTAAATGCACGCCTTGCCGGGTGGGTACTCGCCGTATTCTTGAGATATTGCAGCGGATTTGCAACGGTGAAGGCAAAGAAGACGACATTGAAACGCTAGAAATGCTGTGCGCTGAAATCAAAGCTGACAGCCTGTGCGGTCTGGGACAGGGTGCGCCCAATCCGGTTGAAAGCACGCTGCGGTTCTTCCGCGATGAGTACGAAGCTCACATTCGCGAGAAGCGCTGCCCTGCCAAAGTTTGCCGCGCGCTGATCCGGTATGAAATTTTGCCCGATAGCTGCACCGGCTGTACGGTTTGCGCCCGCAACTGTCCCGTGAACGCCATTACTGGCGAACGGAAACAACCCCACTTCATTGACCCCGATACCTGCATCCGTTGTGGCATTTGTATGCAAGTCTGCAACTTCAATGCCATTGTGATTCGCTAACTGCAATCCAATCTGACCGGGAGGGACCCAATGACCGTAGAAACAAAAGCAAGCCCAGGCGTTCTTGAAACAGTGAAAGCTGTGGTAGAGCGTCACGGCGCCGTCAAAGAGGAATTGATCCCGATTCTGAACGAAGTGAACCGCTTGCTGGGCTACCTGCCAGCGGAAGCACTGGACGAGATCAGCAACCTGCTGCGCGTACCCAAGAGCCAGCTCTTCAGCGTGGCGACATTTTATTCGATGTTGACCACCAAGCCGCGGGGGCGGCATGTGGTCCAGTTCTGCGAAAGCGCCCCCTGTCATGTGGCGGGCGGGCGAAAAGTGTGGGTGACTTTGATGGATGCACTGGGCATCAAGCCCGGTGAAACCAGCGCCGATGGCAAATGGTCGTTGGTTACGACCAGCTGCCTGGGTGTCTGCGGCGTTGGTCCGGTCATGCTGATTGATGATGATATCTACGGCAACGTGGAATCCGATCAGATTGCTGACATTCTGGCGAAGTACGAGTAAAGGAGCAGGCGATGAAAGCTGTACGCTCAATGGTGTTAGTTTCCAGTGACCCAAAAAGCCTGGAACGCGGCGCTCAGCAAGTTTTCCAGCGCCTGCAGGAAGAGATTAAGGCTTTTGGGCTCGAAAACGAAGTATCACTTTCGATGGTTGGCGATGTGGGACGGCACGATGCGGTTCCGATGGTCATTGTCTACCCGGAAGCGGTCATTTACGGGCCCGTGAAACCAGAAGATGTTCATTTTCTGGTTGAAGAGCACCTCTATAAAGGCCGGGTGGCGGCGCCGCTGCAAGCTTCAGTGCGTGAGCTGAGCGGCAAGATTGCCTGGCTGCAAGCCCGCAAGGGAACCCTGCCCGCAGAACAACGGATTGTGCTGGAACGAGCCGGGGTGATTGACCCAACCAGTATTGAAGATTATATTGTTCACGATGGGTATGCGGCGCTGGGCAAGGCCCTGACCGAAATGACGCCCCAGCAGGTGATTGAGACCCTCTCCAAGGCTGGTCTGCGCGGCCGCGGCGGTGCGGGCTTCCCCACTGGAACGAAATGGGGCTTTGTAGCTAAGACCCCTGGCAAAGTGAAGTATGTGGTCTGCAATGCTGACGAAAGCGAGCCAGGGACTTTCAAAGATCGCTTGATCCTGGAAGGCGACCCCTTCAGTATCATCGAAGCCATGACGCTGGCGGGGTATGCCGTTGGCGCGAGCGTAGGTTACATCTACGTGCGCGGCGAATACGGCCTGGCGCAGGAGCGTTTGCACAACGCGATTGCACAGGCTGAAGAGATGGGCTTCCTGGGTAAGAACCTGTTTGGTACAGATTTCAGCTTTGAAATCCATGTACACGGCGGTGCAGGGGCCTATATCTGCGGCGAAGAGACTGCCCTGATTGAATCCATCGAGGGGAAGCGTGGCGAGCCGCGCTCCCGCCCACCCTACCCGACCACGCACGGCCTGTGGGGCAAACCCACGCTGGTCAATAATGTGGAAACGCTGGCTAACGTGGCGCCGATCATTCGCAATGGAGCGGAATGGTTCCGCAGTTTTGGAACGCCCTCCAGCCCGGGCACCAAGGTGTACACCATCCTGGGCAATACGAATGTGACCGGGTTGATTGAAGTACCCATGGGGGTTACGCTGCGAGAAGTACTGGCGATCTACGGTAAGGGAATGAAAAATGGCGCCAACTTCAAGCTGGCGCAAACCGGCGGCTCAAGCGGATCCGTCATTCCGGCGAGTCTGCAGGATACACCGATGGACTTTGACGCTTTTAACCGGGCGGGGGTGGCACTGGGCTCTGGCGCGCTGTTGATCTGCGACGAAGAGACCTGTGTTGTGGACCTAGCCCGGGTACTGCTCAAGTTCTTTGAGGTGGAAAGCTGTGGTAAGTGCACCCCCTGCCGGGTCGGCAATGAGCGCGCTTATCAGATTTTGACCAACATTGCTGAAGGCGTTGGGACGCTGCAAGACCTGGACGACCTGCTGATGTTGAGCGATAACCTGTACCAGCTTTCTAACTGCGGCCTGGGTCAGACTGCCGGAACCCCTATCCGAGACGTGCTGACTTACTTCCGCGCTGAAGTGGAAGCTCATATTCGTCTGAAAGTCTGCCCGGCGGGCGTTTGCTCGATGAGCGGACATAAAGTTTACCAAATCAATTAACGCAATCATAGCGAACCTGCTGAGGAGATGTTGAGTATGATCAACCTGACGATTGATGGAAAAGCAATTTCTGTGACCGAAGGCACCACGGTGCTGCAGGCAGCCCGCGAGGCTGGCATTGAAATCCCGACCCTGTGCGATCACCCTGAGCTGACCCCTTACGGTGGCTGCCGTCTGTGCCTGGTGGAAGTAGAAGGGGCGCGCACGCTGCAGCCCTCCTGCACACTGCCAGTCAACAACAATATGATTGTGCGGACTAATACTGATCGGATTAAGGCTGCGCGCAAGTTTGTGCTGACCCTGATCTTTTCAGAGCGCAATCACTTCTGCCCCTACTGCCAGGTGAGCGGCGGCGACTGCGAACTGCAGAACGCTGCCTATGACGAAGGTATGACCCACTGGCCCCTGCAGCCAAACTGGCAGCCCTACCCGGTGGATGCTTCACACCCGTACATCATCCTGGAAAACAACCGCTGCATCCTCTGCCGCCGCTGCGTGCGGGCCTGCGGCGAACTGGTGGGCAACTTTACGCTTGGTTTTGAAGGCCGCGGGGCGCGCAACCTGCTGGTTGCTGACCTGGGTGTACCGCTGGGCGAAAGCACCTGTATCTCCTGCGGCGTTTGTGTGCAGGTTTGCCCCACCGGCGCGCTGATTGACCGGTGGAGCGCTTACCGTGGTCGCGAGACCCAGGTGGACCGAACTGATACGATCTGCACGGGCTGCTCGATTGGCTGCGGCATGACCATGCTGACCCGTGATAATAACCTGGTTCGGATTGAGGGTGACTGGGAAGCCCCAGCGAACGATGGTTTGCTGTGCGAAATTGGCCGCTTTAAGCCGATGGCCGAAACCCGGCACCGCATCAATACTCCGCTGGTGCGCAAAGATGGCACGCTCAAAGCTGCCACCTGGGATGAGGCAATGAAAGTGATTGCTGCCCGAATGAAGCCCGCGGGCAAGAAAGTTGCGGCGCTGGTTTCCAGCCGGATGTCGGCTGAGGCGCTGTACGGCTTCAAGCAGATTTTTGCTGAGCAACTCCACAGCGAGATGGTGACCTCAATTGAAGAAGGTGCCTATACCGCCACTGCCGCCAAACTGGCTGATAAGATGGGTTCTGCTTATGAAGGGCAGATGTCTGACCTGGTCAGCGCGGACGGCATTCTGGTTGTGGGAACCGATCTGGTCAAGGAGCATCAGGTTGTGGGCTTCCTTGTCAAACGGATTGCCCCGGCGGGTGTGCCGGTTGTGTTGGTTGACGAAGGCGATAACAAGCTCGATACGGCGGCTAATTTTGTGTTCAAAGCCGCTAAGGGCCATGCTGAACTGGCGTTGCGGGCACTGACTGCCGCAGTGATCCGCCTGGGCCTGAACAAGAAATCTGTCAAGATTGCAGATGGCCTGGTGGAAGAATTTGCCGCCAAGGCTGGTTTGAAAGCCGAAGATATCCTGGAAGCTGGCCGCGCCCTGGCTGAGGCTGAACACCCTGTGTTTGTTTATGGCAAGCTGCTGACCGCTCCCGAGGCGGGTGAGGCGCTTGAGGCGCTGCTGAACCTGGCGGCCGTGACCGGTGCCAAAGTGATCAGCACCAAGGGCGAGGCGAACAGCCTGGCTGCTTCGCAGTACCACCTGGATAAGGCGTTCCAACTCAACGGTCATGAGGCTGCCTATGTGGCTATTGGCGATGAAGAACCGACCCAGCGTCTGATCAAAAAGCTGGAAGGTGTGCCGTTCCTGGTTGTTCAGGCGGGCTACACTTCACAACTCACCGCCATGGCGGACGTGGTTCTGCCGGCTGCAATCTGGCTGGAGCAGGACGGACATTATCTAAGTCTGGAAGGCCGCTTGCAGTTTGCTCACAAGTCGCTGCAGGCAGGCGTAGATGTACGCAGCAATGCCGAAATTTTCCAGAATCTGGCTGGCTGCCTGGGTGTTACAATTAAGGATGATTGGCGTGCCGCTCTGATGCTGCGTCAGTCGCCGGTCACCATTATTGGTTAATTGAGCGAGATAAGGAGAATTACATGGGAAAACCCAAGATTGCTTCTGACTGGTTGTGCGGCTGTGCAGGCTGCCACATGTCTCTGCTAGACATGGATGAGCGGCTGGCCCATATTGTGGAACTGGCTGATTTACGTGCCACCCCAATCACCGATTTGAAAGAGCCAGATGAAGCCGGTGTGGATGTTGGCGTTCTTGAAGGCGGTGTTAATAACACCACCAATGAAGAAGTTGCCCATCGGATGCGCAAGCGCTGCGGTATTCTGGTTGCACTGGGCGACTGTGCTGTATTCGGCGGTGTGCCGGCAATGCGCAATTTCTTCACTGTTGAAGAGGCCCTACGCCGGGCGTATGTAGAGACTGAAAGCACCGACTCGGGCGGCAAGATTCCGGACGACCCGGAACTCTGCCAGCAGACCCGGGTACGAGCCCTGAGTGAAGTTGTGCCGGTTGACATCCATGTTCCGGGATGCCCGCCGGATGCTGACGTGATTTATTACGTTCTCAGCGAACTGGCACAGGGACGCCGCCCTGTACTCAAGGATGACAAGCTCCACTGGCATTAGAAGTAAAGAGGTAGAAAATGGTAGCACAAAAAATTACGATTGAGCCCGTCACCCGGATTGAAGGGCACGCCAAGATCACCATCCGCATGAACGATGATGGCACGGTGAATCACGCGTACCTGCATGTGAACGAATTCCGCGGTTTTGAAAAATTCTGCGAAGGCCGCATGGTCTTTGAAATGCCCTACATTACCCCGCGCATCTGCGGCATCTGCCCGGTGAGCCATCACCTGGCGGCGGCTAAAGCTGGCGACGCGGTGATGGGCTGCCCGCCGCCCCGCCCTGCTGAACTGCTGCGCGAATTGATGCATATGGGTCAGGTTGTGCAGTCGCATGGCATGCACTTCTTTGAACTGGCCGGCCCCGATCTGCTGCTGGGCTTCGACCGCGACCCGGCTACGCGCAATGTGGTAGGTCTGCTGCAGGCCAACGCCGATTTGACCGTCAAGGCCATCAACCTGCGCAAATGGGGCCAGGAAATCATCCGCATTCTGGGCGGACGCCGCATTCACCCGGTGTTTGCCATTCCCGGTGGCGTGAACAAAGCGCTGACTCCGGCAGAACGCGACACCATTCTGGCTGGTATGGATGAAGCCATTGCCACGACGCAGATTGGTATTCAGATCATCAAAGATTGGGCTTACCAGAACGCTGAAGACATCGCTAAGTTTGGCGTTTTCCCAACCGGATACTTTGGCCTGGTGACGCCGCAGAACAGCCTGGAACTTTACCAGGGCCAGATCCGGCTGACCGGGCGCGACGGCAAACAGCTTGAGAAGTTTAATGCCTCGCATTATCTGGATTACATTGCTGAACATGTTGAAAACTGGTCGTACCTCAAGTTCCCGTACTACAAGCCGATGGGCTTCCCGGGTGGTGTGTACCGCGTGGGTCCGCTGGGACGTTTGAACAATTCTGACCAGATTGACACGCCGCTGGCGAACGCGGAGCATAAGATCTGGAAGACCCTCAACGGTGGCCGCCCAGTTGAAAACACCCTCCACTATCACTATGCCCGCCTGATTGAAGTCTTGTTTGCGATTGAGCGCGTGGGCGTACTGTTGAGCGACCCTGATGTTATGAGCACCGACCTACTTAACACCCGGCACGACTTCCAGGGCGAGGGTGTGGGCGTCATCGAAGCGCCGCGCGGCACCCTGCTGCACCATTACTTTGCGAAGCCGAACGGCCAGCTTGAACGCGTGAACCTGATCGTTTCGACGGGACACAACAACTTTGCGATGTGCGAAGCAGTTGACAGCGTTGCCAAGACCTATATCAACGGCCAGGAAATTCGTGAAGGACTGTTGAACCGGGTTGAAGCTGCCGTGCGGGCGCACGACCCGTGCCTGTCTTGCTCTACACATGCCATTGGGCAAATGCCGATGGTTGTCAATATTGTGGATAACGACGGCAATCTGATTCAAACCATCAGCCGTGGCGTTGATTAATTCGACCTTCTCAAAACATTCAGATTTCCTGCTCTCTCCGGAAACGGGGAGGGCAGGAAGTCCTTTTAAGCGCACGCTGATCCTGGGGTATGGCAATCCAGACCGGCAGGATGACGGTGTGGCGGTGCATATTCTGGAAATGCTGGCGAAGCGGCTGGAACTGGACTTTGATGCGCAGTTGACCGAGGTTGAAGACTTGAATGCCCCGATGGCGTTGCTGTTTGCCCTGCAGTTGATGCCCGAACACGCTGAAACTGTGGCCGCCTATGAACGGGTTTGCTTTGTGGATGCGCATACGGGCAGCGTACCCAATGATCTCAATATCCAAACGGTTCAGCCGGTCTATCAAAAATCACCGCTGACACATCATATGACACCGGATGCCTGTCTCTCGATTGTGGAGACCATTTCAGGAAAAGCGCCGGAAGCTATCCTGGTGTCGGTGCGTGGATATGCTTTTCAATTTACGCAGGAATTATCCAGTCCTACGCAGGCGCTCGCAGAAGAAGCCGTTGAGTGCATCCTGGCGTGGATGAACACCCCGCAATAAGCCCGGAGGTTTAAGATGAGCACTCCGTCAGGTTCTTCAAGCGATGCTTTACCGCCGCAAGAGATGGCGGTCAAAGCCGAGGCGGTGGGTATTCGGAAGGCACAGGGGACGTTTATCAACCTGTTTTTGTTGGGGATTCTGGCAGGGGCCTATGTTGCCCTGGGTGGACTGTTTGCCACTACGGTATCGGCAGGGGCGAGCGGGATACTTCCATATGGACTGACGCGTTTGCTGATGGGGGTTGTCTTCTCGCTGGGATTGATTCTGGTGGTCGTTGGCGGGGCAGAGCTGTTTACCGGCAACACGTTAATTGCCATCGCCTGGGCCAGTGGGAAGGTGAGCACCGGCGGATTGCTGCGCAACTGGGCGATTGTGTACCTGGGTAATTTTGTGGGATCCGTCTTGATTGCGCTGCTGGTGCTGTGGGGAAAGCATTACACCGCGGGCGGCGGAAGCATGGGGCTAGCCATGCTGTCGATTGCCAACGCCAAGCTGCACCTGGGGTTCTGGCAGGCGATTGCCCTGGGTGTATTGTGTAATCTGCTGGTTTGCCTGGCGGTCTGGCTGACGTATGGCGCTCGCAGTGTGTCCGATAAAATTCTGGCGATTATATTCCCCATTGCGGCCTTTGTGGCGGCAGGATTTGAGCACAGCGTTGCCAATATGTATTTCATTCCCCTGGGGTTATTCCTGAAAGAAATAGATCCGGCGTTTGTGAGCAATACAGCCGCCCAAGCCGGGCTGGACCTGACCGGGATGACGTGGGGGAATTTTCTACTCAAGAACCTGCTGCCCGTGACGATTGGTAATATCATCGGCGGAGCTGTGATGGTTGGATTGATTTACTGGGTGGTTTATCTGTACAAAAGGCAGTCGTCATAGGTGACAATCGCCCCCTGCCGCGGTGACAGAGTACACTTCATCGGGATTTAATTCAATGATACAAAGAGAGTGTACTCGCTCGACTATATGATTGGATCAAACTTCATGGTCACCAAAACCAATCTGGTTTCAACCCTCCAAAACATTCCCTGGCTATTAGAGCTCAAAGCGCCGCAGCTTGAACGGCTGGCAGCGCTGGCTCAGATTCAGCACCTTGACGAGAATGAAGTGCTATATAATGAAGGGGAACGTGTGGGGTGCCTGTATATTTTGCTGGAAGGGCAAATCTCTATCGAGAATAATATTCCCGGGAGCGGGGCAATCCGTATTCTGGTGGCTGAGGCGTTGGAGATTGTGGGCTGGTCCAGCATGACACTCCTGGTGCGGCTGCGAAATAACAGCGCCCGGGCCATTACGGCTGCAACGCTACTGTGCTTTGACGATGAAGGTCTGCGCGCACTGTGTGAAGAAGATCATCACATTGGGTATTTGTTTATGCGCCGGATCAGCAATCTGGTGGCCCGGTATCTGCTGACCACCCGGCTGCAACTTATGGAAAAACTGGTCGAACAATCAGAACGCCATCTGCCAACGCTTGGCGGCGAGTGAAATTCGCACCAGATCAGTCAAGATTGACTTAATTTATCTTAGAAGTATAATTA
>JAGOFZ010000037.1 GCA_017996955.1 Longilinea sp. | reverse complement strand
CGAACCAGGGGTTCGCCGCCGGTCAGACGGACTTCTCGAATGCCCTGGGACGCAGCAACACGGACTACCTCGGCGATCTCTTCATAGCGCATGACAGCGGCATGGGATTGAAGCTGAACGCCCTCAGGCGGCATGCAGTAAACACAGCGCATGTTGCAGCGGTCTGTGACAGAGACCCGGAGGTAGGTAATTTGTCGGCCATAACGATCCAGGAGCATGGGGCACCTCTCAGGTCATTGTACACATTTGGATAAAGAATGTCAATTTAGACCCGCCCAGGCCGGACTTCCATTCCGGTAAGCCGGCTGATTAATGAACGGATCAACCATGCAGGCAGCAACATCACAAGATGGATGACCAGACTGATGCCAAATACAACCGCGATGGCGCGCAAACCCTGATTGAGCGGCGCAGATAGATGAGACAATAACCAGGGCCCGGCGCCCGCCAGGATTGCCAGGACCAGCAGCAGTGCAAGGCCCGAAACCACCGGCAGCCAGGCGCGACGATCTGAGGCTGAGGGGAGCATGGTGCTGCTGATGGCCAGCAGCAAATAGAACCAAAGCCAAAAATCTGGGAGGGCGGGCAAATCAGCCAGCCCCTGCCAGAAGAGCGGCCAGTTGCGGGCGCCCAGGGCCTCGGCAACCGGGCCGAGACCCAGGCGAGAAAGCCCCAGCCAGGCAGTGAGCAATCCGCCGGTGATTAACGGGGCCAGACCGATCAACGCATCGCGAAAGACGTCGGTGGGGGCGGTCTCAATGAAGCCTAACTGCAGCCGGCCATTCGGGAGGCGCTGGGGGGTAAGCGAAAAGCGCCCGGTGCGCACGCCTAGAATTTTGGCGGTGAGATAATGGCTCAGCTCATGGAGCAGCGTGCCGGGGAAGAACAGCAACGCGAACAAGCCCTCGGAGAGGGTCGGACGGCGAGTGAGCAAAAGGAAGATGGCCTGCAGTTCAAAATGCAAGCGGCGCTGCACAAAGATAAAGAGCAACAACCCGCCGGTCAGCCAGAGCAGGCCGTCCATTGGGGGCAAATTCACTGAGCGGCAGCCTGGACGATCTGGATGAAGTCCGGTTTTAGGCTGGCGCCGCCCACCAGGGCGCCATCAATTTCGGGCTGGCCAAAAAATTCGGCCGCGTTGGCGCCGGTTACAGAGCCGCCATAGAGCACCTGAATGCCCTGCGAGACCTGGGCATTGAAAACGGTTTTCAGGGCCGGGCGAATGCTATCAGCGACCACGGCATTGGCGCCTTCACCACTGGCAGCGCGGCCGGTGCCGATGGCCCAGACCGGTTCGTAAGCGATGACCAGAGCCGCACCCTGTTCGATGGTCAGGTCTTTGAGACCTTCCACAATCTGGCGCTTGAGTACATCGGCAGTCTGACCGGCTTCATTTTCGGCCAAGGTTTCACCAATGCACACAATCGGAATCAGGCCAATGCCCAGGGCTGCTTTTATGCGGCGGTTAACGGTCTGGTCCGTTTCGCCGAAATAGGTGCGGCGTTCAGAATGGCCGATGATGACGTACTGGCAGAACTCTCGCACCATCTGGGGAGAAACTTCGCCGGTGAATGCGCCAGAGGCTTCCCAGTGAAGATTCTGAGCGCCCAGGCCGATATCGGTGCCGGCAAGCAGCTCGGCAACCGTCATGAGCGCGGGGAAGGGCGGGCACAGGACGCGCTGCACATTTTTGACAGCCTGCAGAGCGGGGAGCTGCTCTGTGACCAGGCGGCGCGCTTCGGCAGCGGTTTTGTTCATTTTCCAGTTACCAGCAACAAGTGGTGTTCTCATAATGATGTTCCTTTACGGTTTATTGATCTCAGGAAGTCCGGTATCCTGAATGATTTTGGCTTCATCACGCACCCATTGAGGCAGAGTCGAATCACTGGCGATAGATTGGAGTAAATCCAGTGCGTGAATATCTTTTTGAAGAAGCAGAATTTCTGCTTCGAGAAGCTTCATTTCAGGGAATTTTTTGGTTACCAGAGGGCTTTCCATCAACACACCAAGCTCTCTTTGGGCAGCAGTCAAATCGCCATAATAGGCTTCATAGCGGACCCGTCCCACAACAAACATTGGCTCAATTTCAGGCTGGACAATAATTTCGGCAACCATGGGGTCCAGCGCGCAGCGATACAGAATAAGATGGGCGCGCTCATTATCTTCAGAGGCAAGATCATATGGCAATGGATGCACCGGATTTAACATTAAGTCAAACCCAATCGGATAGGCTTCTTTATCCATCACGACCTGGTAGACATGCTGATAAAATTCGCGATCATCCCCAGCGGCAATAACCATTAGCCTCAGATTGTCATGCATTGATTCCCAACTACTTAACCGCCAGGAAGCAACAGCTCCATCAAAGAATTGATCCGCAGTTGGGGCAGCGGCTGTTGATGTCAGATCGGGGGTCTTGGAGGCTTGGGGGCGGTGCGGCGGCGCGGTGAGCTGGACGGCTTCCGTTTCTGTTACTCCTGCAAGCGCCGTGATGGTGGCATTAAGTTCCTGTAAACTGGCAGAGTCCGTGTCGGGGATGGGCGTCAACAAGCCGCTTGTTCCTGCTTGGGATACCAGAGCGGTTGCTGTTGCATTAATCGCCTCTGGCGAGCGAATTCTATTCTGCCAAGAGATTATTCTAAATAAAAAGGCCAGGAACATCAGGGCAATCCCTGCTAATATGATAATTCTTCCTGTACTCCACCGACGGGAGCCCGGCTTTGCAAGCACCGTCTTGGCTTCAGATAAAGGCGGAGTGGGCGGATTTTGGGCAGGCAGAGAGGTGGGAGTAGAAACCGAGAGAGGAGAAGCTGTTTCAGATGCCGCGGTGGAGGGCTCCCTCATGGCTACACGAAGCGCCTCGACAAATATCGAAACCCCGCTAAACCGATCAAGGGGGTCTTTTGCCAGGGCCTTGAGCAAAACTCGCTCTACTGCTGGAGAAACATCGGCATTGATAGTGCGCGGCGGGGGCAACGGCGAATAGATATGGTCATGGATGACTGCAAAAGGTGTATCGGCACTGAAAGGGACCCGCCCCACCACCATTTCGTAGAGCATGACGCCCAGGGAGTAAATGTCAGTGCGGGCATCGAGGTCGGGACGCGACATGGCCTGTTCGGGAGAGATATACTGGGGGGTACCGACCATGCGGTCAGAGGTGAGTGTGGTTTCACCACTCTGGGCAATGCGGGCAAGGCCGAAATCTGCAAGGTATATCTGCCCATCGGCAGCCAGAAGAACATTGGAGGGTTTAATATCACGGTGCAAAATGCCGCGCTGGTGAGCGTATGCCAAGGCTGAACCAACGGCCTCCACCACGCGCAGGATTTCCTCAGCAGGCAAGGGGTTGCGCTCCAGGGCGGCCTTAAGGGTTTCACCCTCGATGTATTTCATCACCAGATATGGGCGGCCCTCATGTTCGGCAAAATCAAAGATGGGGACGATGTTGGGGTGCTCAAGCTTGGCGACAACCCGCGCCTCACGCTGGAAGCGGGCGAGAAAATTGGGATCATCCATAAAAGCAGGATGAAGCGCTTTAATCGCGACATACCGATCCAGAGAAGGGTGATAGGCCTTGTAGACCGTGGCCATGCCACCCTGGCCCAACTGCTGCAAGATTTGATAGGGTCCAATTGTTTCGCCAACCCCAAACGGCATGGGCGTCCTCCTGAACAGATTCGGTTAATTATATCATCCGATTTGACGAAACAACTTGAAAGCGGTATGATGAAAACACCCCCAGGTCGGTCGGGTGATCGCGGCCCCTCAATATGAGGGGTCGAGGAAAGTCCGCACTCCAGAGAGCAGGCTGCCGGGTAACACCCGGGGCGGGGCAACCCGCGGGACAGGGCTACAGAGATAAACCGCTGATATCGCGCCCGAAAGGGAGGCGGTAAGCAAGGGTGAAACGGTGGTGTAAGAGACCACCGGCGTCCGCAGTAATGCGGCGGCCAGGCAACCCCCAGCCGGAGCAAGGCCAAGCAGGGACAATATCCCTTTCGAGGGATGGGAGGCGGCTCGTCTTCCTTGAGTCCCGGGTAGGCTGCATGAGTGCGCGGGTAACCGTGCGCCGAGAGAGATGATCACCCTCTGAGAAGAGACAGAATGCGGCTTATAGATTGGCCTGGGGGTACCTGTACCTTACCAATTGAATATTGATATCGTTTCATTGTGAACAACCTCATGGGGATCATGATCGTTTCCCTAACCGGTTGAGGGCCTGGCGGGTTTGGTCAAGTTCAGTGTAGATGTAATATTTCAACGACGTGCCCGGATCCTTATGGCGGAGCTGGAGCTGTATGACCGATATGTGCTCCCCCGCCCGAGCCAAAGCCGTACCGACGGATGTGCGGAGACGGCGCGGGGTTAACGCCTCGTACCCTAATTCAAGTCCGATTCTGTGGATGGCCTCCCGCACATGGACAGCATCCCACATCCTCCCCTGCCGTGTTACAAATAGCGGATCAGCACGACCTAGGTGGCTACAATAGCAGGCCAGCGCCACGTGCATTTCATCAGGAAGAGCGCTGGTTTGGTCAGTGCCGGATTTTGTGTCTCGGAGGCGGACGAGCTTTTCACGGAGGTGGACATCCGAACTCCGCAGAGTCGCGACCTCGCTGGGGCGCAGACCACACCAACCGCAGAAGGCACCAGACAGGATAGCCTGAAATCTTTGTCGCTCAACCCAAAATCGGAGTTGTTCAAACTCACCAATGGACCATTTTGAGGGATTCCCGGACAAGTATTCTAATTTTGCATACCGGAGCATTTTGATTAGATGCCAACTAAATTTCTTCGGACGGAGCATTGTCCCATCTACTGTTGGAAAGGCGATTTCAGATTTCGGGAACATGAGATCTCGGAGTTTGAAATAGGGCGAATCGATATCCTCGCTAAACTCATCGCGATTCATTCGCAAAATTGTAGTCAAGCGCGATCCTTGTCTAATCAGGCGAATGATGGAAATATCACGATAGAGGGGCATCTCATCTGATTTCAGCAAGTGCACTGTTAACCTCTGACAATAAAATCGAATAATCATTTTCACTTAACGGGATCGTTCTAAAGCCGTCTCGTTGTAGCCTTACCCCCAGATCTGCCAGCGTGACAGGTGGTTGGTCAATGATGCCCTGGTGGTACGCGAAGGACCAAAATGAGACCACGCCAATCACACGGCGCTGGATTGTGGCTGATGATAACCCGCGTTGGGACATGTAGTTAATGAAATCTATCATTAGGTCAGCATTAAACTCAACCCGGCCATCCAAAAACTCGATGTACCCCTCCACATCCGATGTGTATGCTGCGACAGTAGATTCGTCACGGCGTCGCCGCAGCAGGAACCGTTGGAAATCCTCGAGGCGCACATTAATTTTTTCCATTGATTGCTCCACCACAATTCCTATAAAGAACATTGTTCTCTACAATAATACACGATTAACTTTTACATGTCAAGTTTTTTGCATTTGTTCCATAAAAATTTTTGACAACTTTTTCAAACCACAGGTAGTGATTTTTGAACTCCGCAAGACCTCACAGGTGCCATTTCTGTGAACTTAGCTCAAAACCCACCAATAATCAGCCAGACACAGATGTATCCAATAATTTTTTTATTTTTAGGAGATAACTTATGTCCACAATCAAAAAAACAAAGCTTTCACAATTTATATCTGAAAACATGTACCAACAAGGGTTAACACCTGCTGACGTATCTCGCGGGGCTGGGATTAGCAAATCTTATCTATCAAACATCTTAAATGGCAATAAAGTTCCGTCGATAGATGTTGTAAATAGAATTGCAGATTTCTTTAACACACCGCGTACAATCCTATATAATTTGATGGATTGGATCAGCCTTGCTTCACGACAAGATCAAGACCAGCTGACGTACCTGTTAGATTTGGCAAAGCAGGACCCACAATTTGCGGAATTAGTGCAGTTGTATTCACAATGTAAGACTGATGCAGATCGTCGATTGGCTATCCGAGTTTTACAAGCTTTATTAGAGAATAAGGAATGATATATTAAACCATGGCACTATCCCAACATCAAAAACACAGAATATTTACGATGACCGATGATCGAATATTAAATTTCCTATTGCTGATTGCGGGATTCTGCGCTGCAATAACACCTGCCAACCCGCGCAAACTCTTAATTGTTACCGCGTTAACAATTCTGGTAATTGAACTAATCATTAATGGTGCAGGGAGTACTATCCGTGATTTTAGGCAGTTTCACCAGTTCAACAGAATGCCTCAAAACGCAATGAAACTAGTTCGCGTCATAACCATTACAACACGAGCTACGCGAGCAGCGTTTGAATTTATTATTCTCAGCGCGTTTCTTGTAACACTGACAGAATCTAAAATTCCAATCGCATTTTTAGAGATAGGCATTGCGTGCTTCATTTTGGGTATAGCATCCCTGGTGTATGCCATAGTGTGTGAGAATTTATTGACCAGGTTAAGTGAAGCTCATTAATCTCATAGCGGATTCTCTTGCTAAATCTCTAATTGGAGATCCAAGCACCATAAATCATGTTTGTGCTTTGATTTCGATTCCACCACCCCCAACACCTGCTCCACGGCGCGCTCAAGCAGTTCGGTATAGCGAGCCACATCCACCGTGCGCGGGTCAAGCTCGCCGGGCAGGTCCCAGGCCCGGACGCCTGGCTCGCCGCGGGTGTAGATGAACCGGACATACTGCCCCGGCTGCAGCGGCGGATGCCCTGCGGCCTCCAACTGTGCGGCAGCCCTGGCTGGCGGCGAGGGGGAGCGGTACGCACTCACCGCCCGGCTCAGTTTCTGACGTACGGCCAGTTCGGTCAGCGCTACCTGCCCACTCCGCAGCCGCTGCAGTTCCCGCCCTACCAGGACCCGCACCCGCGGGAGCATCTGCGGCAGATCCGCAGCAGTCCTGGCCTGGGCCAGAAGCTCCAGCAGGCGGGTCTGCACCCCGGCCACCCAGGGCGGTGTATCATGCCGCCGGGCGGCAATCCCGCGCAGCTTGATCGAGCCATCTTCAAATACCCCAAAATAACTGTTGGCGGTTGAGCGTCGTTCGTTCACCCGTGAGGGCAGAAAAGCCACCCAGCGGTACACCCCTTCCAGGGCAATCGGCAACCCCGTCCGCTCGGAGATCGCCTCCAGCAGGGGGCGCAAATCCCCCGGCGGTGAGCCATCCGGTTTCTGCACCCACAGCCCGTCCACATACAGATGCAGCACCTGGAACCCGGCCTCCTCGGCGACTTCCTTGGCCCGCAGCAGACATTCCCGGCTCCAGGCGGTCACCGCTTGATGGGCCTCAATCCGGCCAAACCGGGCATTTTTGTACCCCAGATACCCGAAACAGGTCACCAGCAGCCACTTGTGTGCTGCAATCCGGGCCTTGTCGATTTTCTTCTGGGGATCATAGGGTCCCAGCTCAGCGATGCGCTGCTTGAGGGCGATCCGCTTGTCCAGCAGCGGCGTCAGGGTCAGCGGGATCAATCCGGGCGGGTCGTCCGGCCCATGCGTCTCGGGCGAGATGTTGAAGCGCGCCATGATGCCCGGATACATCGAGATGAAATCCAACTCAGCGACATTCGCGTGCAGCCCGCAGATGGGCTGGTACACCAGACCACCCTGGTCGGCGTGGAGCAGGTCGAGTGCTGAGCGGGGCTGTTCAGCCTGCTGTTTGCGCCAGGGCACCAGGATGTCGTGGCGCAGGGCCGTGACCACCTGCATGGCCGAGATGCCGCTGCCGGGCGAGAGCCGGGCCGCCTGCTGCACAGGCATCCCGCTTACCCGGGCCGATTCCAGCGCCCCCTCCAGGCCATATTCAGCATAGAGCAGGGCATTGCAGCAGTCCAGGTGCCAGCGGCCAAACAACAGCACCTGCCGCCCGCGGTGCACCACCTGCCCGTAGGCCATGTAGGAGCGTTCCGGGCGGTGCAGCGGCTGCCGGTTGAGGTCCCGGTTCAGCAGCACGGTTGGCTGCTCGGGCCGTTCCAGCAGCCAGGGCAGCAGCCAGGTATCGCCCCAGGCGGTCAGCAGCAGGTCAGGGTCCAGCCGCCGCAGGATGGCATTGAGATTGACCCGCAGCAGGTGTGGATCGGCCAGGGCCAGGCGGCAGCTGCCGCCCTCCCAGCGCAGTTGCAGAAAGCGCGGGGCGGCATGTCCCGGATCGCAGTCCGGCTCGAGGTGCAGTACCCGCAGCGGCGCTGGTTGGGGGTCCAGCTCCCAGGGCGAGGTTAGCACATCCAGACCGCGCACAAAGCCGCGGGCATCCACATCCAGCCGCAGCCGGGCCAGGGGAAACGAGCCAAACCGGGCTGCATGACGCAGCGGCAGGGCCAGGTCGGCGTCGTACCAGGTCAGGTCGGGGAAGAGCCGGGCAGCGCGCTTGAACCAGGCGGCTTGCTTCCCGGGTGTTTGCGTCTCAATGGCCAGCACGGGCACCGGCTGCGGTTCAAACAGATCCCGCCGCTCGGCAAATGCCACGGTGATCTGTTCAGGCTGGGTGGTCAGCCAATCCCGCAAATCCTTCAGGCGGTTGGCGGGGCCGGCAGCGTAGCAGGTCACCGGGAAGGGCTGATCCAGCTTGCGGCGCTGACCGTCATCACACAGCAGCCACAGCGCCGCCCCGGCCCGGGGATCCTCATAGATATCCAGCAGCCAGCCGGTGTGTTCAGTCATCGGGCAGGCGGCGCTGGAGCCGTTCAAGCTCGGCCCGCAGCCGCAGCACCTCCTTGTGTTCCTCCAGCAGCATCGCCAGCAGGAAAGTTTCAAACGGCAGCGCGTGAGCGGCATAGGATGCTGCCGCCAGGTGCTGGTGGGCGGCGGTGAACAGGTCGTCCAGGGCCAGTTGGTCGGTGCGCCGCAGCGCCCGCCGGAAGCGCATGAAGGCGGCTTCTTCCTCCTGAAAGACCTGCGTGATGGAGGGTACCGTGCGGCCCATATCAGCCAGCCTCCCAACAGACATCGGCAGCGGCCTGCAAACGGGGCAAAAAGACAGCACCGGGCCGGGCGGTGACCAGCACTGCCGCCTGGGTGGTCAGGCGGCGCAGGTGCTTGAGGCCATCTTCCAGCAGCCGGGTGCGTTCCCGCAGGGAGACGTTCTCATCGCCGAAAGTGACGGGCAGGTCAAGCACAATCCAGGGCAGCGGAGTAGCCGGGCTCTGCGCCAGCCGGGCGGTTAGTTGGAAGCAGGTGAAGGCCCGGGCCACACGGACCCGGTTAAGAACAGGCTCCAACTGCGGGGTTTCCCGGCGCAGAGCGCGGGCCAGCGCCAGGACATCAAAGGCATTGCCGCCATCCAGCACCTGGGCGCCGCCCGCCAGCGCCAGCCGGGTGAGCAGGGCGGTGACCAGGCGGCGGGTCTCCGGGAATGGTGCGACCAGCACGTGTAACCGGTAAGCCGAGAGAGAGATCAGTGCATCCATGCTTACAGGATACGCTGTTGCCCCCTGCCCGGCAATCCTCCCCCGGATGATTTGGGGTGCAAATGCGGACTAGTCCGAGGGATTAGTCCTGCCAGGCGCTGAAATCCCAGTCTGAGAGAATGTGCTGGAGTTCGGAGCGGCGGGAGAGATTGAATTTGCGCAGGATGCTGCGGACATGCGCCTTGACGGTGGGCAGCGAGATGGACAGCCGGACGGCGATTTCGGCGTTGGCGTAGCCCAGGCAGACCAGCGCCGCCACCTGCTGCTCACGGGGGGTGAGCAGCCGCCAGCGCAGCAGATGGGCGTCTGCTGAGTGACGCTGGCGCAGGGCATCGGTCAGCAGCGCCGCGGCCAGTTCGTCTGTGGGGCGCTGCTCACGCTCGGCCAGAAGCTGCAAGTCACTCAGCAGGGTCTGGTCAAAGCGCAGCGAGCCGTGTGCGGGGCGCAGTCCAAGGGCGGATAGGAGTCTTTGCCAGAGAGACATGATAAGTTGAGTGTATCAGAACGTATGTTCTGGTACAAGGCGTCAAAAGGTGCAGATGGTACTGATATTTGAGACGTTAAGACCAGGGAGCGAAGGTGCAGAGCCCTAGCAGAGCCGCACGCACGCAGGTGCGCCTCTATGCCACAATCACAGGCGCCGCCAACGCGCCCAAAACCCAGTACCCAAAACCTAATCCCCCGGCTTGATTCTGACGTATAATCATCCTATCGGTTCCCGCACCACGCATTGGGAGGTCTGGCAGATGGGCAAACGTAAAGACAAGGGCAAGATCGAAGTAGGTGATATATCTGGTGTTACCAATAGCAATATCATTATTGGCAATAAAAACAGGATAACCCTGCCCGATCCCGGTGTGCGATCCCTCTACCAGCTCCCCGACCCGCCGGCGGACTTTGTGGGCCGGGCCGCCGAGCTGAACGAGCTCTGCGCCGCGGTGCAGACCCAGGGCGCATTGATCTGCGGGCTGACCGGCCTGGGCGGGGTCGGCAAGACCGCCC
>JAGOFZ010000036.1 GCA_017996955.1 Longilinea sp. | reverse complement strand
GCGGTATTCCTGGCGCAAAAAGCTGACCTGATAATATAAACAATTATCTGGATGGCTGGAATACCAGCCCAGACGACTGTAGCCAACCGCCATATCCGGTGAATTGGGCAGGGATGCAATTACAACGCCTTCAGTTGGGGTCAAACCATCCATATGGGCGAAGGCATAAGCAATATCCTCCAGCGTGATCATTACATAATCATTGTCTGCCTGGCGGCTGTTGAGGTTAATCTCAAGCAGCAGCGGATAATCGTTTTCGTTCTCAAAGGTACGGAAATGTAGAGCTGACATTTTGCGCCCAATTCGTTTGTGGGGATAACCCTCATTATACCTGCTCTATGAATCAACAGCCGGCATTAGAAAAAACGCCAGCCAGATTTTGGCGATTGGAAAAGCCATAAGCATTTATGTTAGAATTGCACTCAACAACATAGGAAGGAGCATAAAAATGGAATATCGGCATCTTGGACGTAGTGGGATCCGTGTTTCGGCCTTATCGTTAGGGTCGTGGGTGACGTTCCACAATCAGGTGGATGTCAAAGCCGCAATTGACTCAATGGCGGCTGCATATGATGCGGGCGTCAACTTTTTTGACAATGCAGAAATTTACGCGGGTGGAAAATCGGAAGAAGTGATGGGCGAGGCGCTGCGGCAGTTAGGCTGGCGGCGTTCCAGTTATCTGGTCTCGACCAAGTTCTACTGGGGTTTGAATAATGGTATCAACGAAAAGAATACCCTCAACCGCAAGCGGCTGCTGGAAGCCATGGATGGCTCACTCAAGCGTTTTGGGCTGGATTATATTGACCTGATCTTCTGTCACCGGCCCGACCCCACCACCCCGATTGAAGAGACGGTGTGGGCGATGAGCGACCTGATTGAGCGGGGCAAGGCAATTTACTGGGGCACATCTGAATGGTCTGCGGGTGAGATTATCGCGGCGATCGAGATTGCCGAGCGGCATCATCTGCGCAAGCCGGTGATGGAACAGCCGCAGTACAATTTACTCTGGCGCGACCGGTTTGAAAAGGAATATGCCCGGTTGTTCCGGGATTATGGCTACGGTTCGACCACCTGGAGCCCGCTGGCCTCGGGTCTGCTGACAGGCAAATATAACGACGGCATCCCGGCAGATTCACGGGGGGCGGTAAAGGGGTATGAATGGCTGCAGAAGCAGTTGACCAACCCCGAGGCAATTGCCAAGGTAAAGGCGCTGCAAGTTGTGGCGGATGACATCGGCGCAACGCTGGCGCACCTGGCTTTGGCCTGGTGCTTGAAGAACCCCAATGTAAGCACAGTGATCACCGGGGCGAGCCGGGTGGCGCAGGTGCAGGAAAATATGCGGGCCATCGAAGTCGTGGACCGGCTGACGCCGGAAGTGATGGCACGGATTGATGCTGCGCTGGGCAAGGCAGAAGAAGAAGATTAAGTCTGGCTGACAGTTAATGACAACCAAAGGCTGTTCTCAAACGAGAGCAGCCTTTTGAGTTATGGTAAGCCCTCGTCAGGATGATCCAAGGGTGGGATCGGTTAAGCGGCCATTCCAGGCAGCGAGACCCTGCAATAACCCGGTGGTGGCTTCCAGGCCTGAGGTGTGACCAACCTGCAAGGATAATAAAGTCACCTGGTGCAGATCAGCCGAGCCCTGGCCCTGTTTGATTACACGAGCCAGATCAAGGAGGCGGCTGGATACCCGGGCGTGGGCGGCGTGGGTTAAGTAGGTGCCGCTGATTTCATTGGTGCGCCGGGAAAGGCGGGCAACTGCTCGCCCCAGGTTCGTTACGAACTGGATGCGTTCCGGGATTCTTCCAGCAGTACTCCATAACCCTGCAAGGTAGCCAACCAAAAAATCATCACCGGCTGGGGTTAGACCCGGCCCGAGACCAATCAATTCGGCAGCATTCTCAATCGCGGCAAGGTGGTTCATGGTTGATGTGGCAGCAACCAGACCAGTCGTCAATTGGTCCATCTTACAGGCTATAGAGTGCGCAACAGGCTCCTGTGTTTCGGCAAGCCGCCGGTAATGGTTGATGATTGTCACAGCATGCTGCCACGCATCGAGGGTTGAAACATCTTCCAGGCTGACAACCAGAGTTTTCAGGTTACATTTCCAGCGCTGTGCCAGACGCAGGTCAATGGTCAGGCGGGCAGCGATAGAACTCAGGATGCCTGAGCGGGAGGTGAAGTGATCTCCTGAATGCAGCATCTCGAAAGAAAAATCTGGCGGCGTGTTCAGGCGAATACCCTGAGGCAAGTCGGCTTCATCAACCCGAGTAAGGGTGAGCAGGCGCGAACTATCCTTCAATTTAAGGTTGACTGCCCGAGTGAACACACTATGAACGACGGCATCAAAGTCTTTAGCCGGAACCGCAGCGCCGATGCTTAAAGCGTTCAAACCATCTGCCCTTCAAAAGATAAGGCGCAGTCCGGGCAGTTAACCCGGACTGCGCACAGGGTCAATCTACACCCCGGTTATTTGATCGGCTCAAATTTAAGCCCATATACATCTTCGCCGGCCTGAACCCGGACGGGTTCCCAACTGGGGTACACTTGCATCCCGATTTTCAGGTCCTCAATCGAATCAACCTTGATTTGGCCCATGGCCTTGATCTTGTTCTCGAACTCCGCCACACCCAGAATCAGATACCGTTGGTCAAAGCCCCACGGCAAGTTATAGATGGCAGTGTAAGTGAGCAGCCGGGCATTGCCCTGGGGTTTGATTTTCTCAAACTCGCGGCTCTTGCAATCCAGGCACCGGTCATGGTAAGGGTAATGGATCCGACCACATTTTTTACATTTATAGGCGATGATTGGAATTTCTTTTTTCATGGCTCAATCCTCTTCAACACGAAGGAGGTAACGTTGTTGCCAAAGCCGCCGAAGTTAATGGTAAAGCCGTGCCGGGCATTTTTGACCTGGCGATTCTTGGGCAATTCGTGACGAAGTTGGAATACGATATCCACAACCTGGGCAACACCGGTAGCGCCGACCGGGTGGCCGCGGGCTTTCAGCCCACCGGAAACATTGATGGGGAGCTGCCCTCCAAGGCGGGTCTTGCCAGCCGCCGCGGCCGGGCCACCTTCGCCCTTTTTGAAGAAGCCGACATGCTCGCTTTCGGCGATCTCCAGGATAGTGAAAGCATCGTGCAGTTCAGCCACATCAATATCCGAGGGTTTCAGCTTGGCCATCTCAAAAGCCTGTTGAGCGGCAAGAGTAACCGCTTTAAGATCGGTGGGGTCTTCGCGTTCCTGGAGGGCATGCGTATCCGTCGCCTGCCCAAAACCAGCAATCAACACGGGGGCATGGGGCAGGTTCCTGGCCAGTTCCAGCGGGCAGAGGATAACAGCCGCGGCGCCATCGCTCACCGGGCACAGGTCATACAGGTGGAGCGGGTCGGCGGCAACCGGGTTATTGACCACGGCATGTGCGCTGTCGAAAATGCCCTTTCGATCCAGCGCCATTTCAACATGGGCATAGGGATTCAATGCGCCCATTTCCTGATTTTTCAATGTAACAGCCAACAGATGCTCACGGGTTACGCCATATTTTTCCATGTACAACCGGGTGAACATGCCAGCCATGCCGGGCAGGGTGATCCCGTATGGATACTCAACTTGCGGGTGGGTCATGGTGGCAACAAAATCGGTGGCGCGCCAGCCCGTGACCTCACGCATTTTTTCGCCGCCCACGACCAGTACGTAATCGTAGTAACCGGAGGCGACTGCCAAAAGGCCGTTTTTAACCGCCGACCCGCCAGAAGCCGGGCCGTTCTCTACCACATCGGCCGCAGCGGGCAGCAGGCTGAGACGGTCGACCAGTGAACTGGCAATGGAGGTTTGATGCTGGACGATGCCTGCGCCCATATTACCCACATAAACCGCATTGACAGATTTATCTCCCAGGCCAGCATCGTCGAGGGCTTTCAAGGATGCGTAGGCGAGCATGTCCATCAGGCTGTCTTCATCACGCCGCCCGAAGGGGATCATGCCAACCCCGATAATGGCAACATCTCTCATGGTTTCACCTGCCTTTCAGACCAGCAATACGCTCGCGGATGGTATCATCATCTGCGAATTTGATCTCGGCTTCGGCCTCGGCAAGTAAATCTTGAGGCACGGGGCGGTCGCCAACCACCAGGCGAGGCTTGGCTTTGAGGTAGATTTCACGGGTCAGGCGATAGGAATCCCCGCCGCCCAACTCGTGCGGAATGTTGGTCTTTTCGAGCGGGTATTCAATCATCCAACGGCGGAATCCAATGGGGCTTTCAGCGACAATCAGGATATCTTCCTGCCCGAGGTATTCCATGTGATATTCCATTTTGGCGGCGAACAAGTGGGAACCAATCCGCAGCCCACGATCAATGGCCAGGGTGTGGTAGCTCATGCCGACTTTTTCGGTTTCCATGCGGCCGTTGACCACCCCGACCAGATATCCATCTACCTGTCCCAGCAGGCAGTATTCGCTTTTTACCCGGTAGCGATACCAGGCCAGCAGCTCGCCATAGAGCCGGGCGCTGACGATATCATAATAGTCGCGCTCGATGAACAAACAGGGATGCACGGATTTCAGGATCGCCGGAACATCCTCACGGACAGCCTGACGGATGACCATCTGTTTGCCATTGGCCAGTGTGATGACCTTGGGCGGATATGGCGGCATGGGATATTGGATTGGACGTAGAACAGCTTCGAGCTCTAAATCTACAGGCATAGCCCACACTCCTATTTCAGATTTTCTCGGCTAATTTTGTTGAGGTTTTCGACATGGGTGGTTTCAATTGCGTCGCCGAATTTTGTATGGGGCATGCCAGCTTTTTTCTCCATCAGGCTGGCATATTCCTGATCTTCGAGCATTGCCACACAGCGCCCAATGCAAGATTCACCATCCACGAAACGCCAGGGGAAGAAGCCAATCTGGACGCGGCGGTTAACGATCAAGTCAATATCACCGCCAAGACACTCGGCATGGATAATGCCGTGGGGGAACATTTCCAGATGCATGAGCTGATATTTGCTGTCATCAAAGAATTCGGCCAGGGGTTTGCCATATTTCTTCTTGAAGACTTTTTCGGCCTGACGCGCCTGGCGCGGCATCCAATCACGGATGATTGTATTCATGGGGTGATCGGCGCTGCCGCAGTCCACGCCAATCCAGCGTAATTTCTTGCGCTTGGCCCATTCGGCAAACTCACGATCGGGGCCGGGGTGCATCACCATGTAGCGCACCTCGTCAGCGGTGGGCATATCCCAGCCAAAGTGGTGGTAGCCAGTATGGATAATGAGGATATCGCCCTCTCGAACTTCAACCCGGTCTTCGACCATTTTGCTGGTGTAGATGTCATAGTCGCCGCAGACATCACTTAAGTCGACAACGGCGGCATCGTGAACCAGGAAATCCATATCCAACGAGGCGATATCTTTGCCAGGTGTATGAAAGTGGATCTCGCCATCCAGGTGAGTGCCCAGGTGGTTGGAGTGGGTGACGACCTGTCCATTGGCGCCGTTGGGGGCCAGGCGCTTGAAATACTTGACCCGCAAAGGCTCGTAGGTGGGCCAGGGTGGGGTGGCGATCCCCAAAGGAATGGTCAAATCGAGAAATTTCATATCAGGTTCTCCTTTCGGAATTGGGGGGTTGAGTGATTGAGCCCGGTAAATGGCTAAACATTCACTAGAAAATCAAAGGCATCTTTGAAACACTTCTCGGGGGCACGCAGGATGCCCGCACCGACCATGCCAATGCCGGGGTCTTTGTGCGCAATGCCTGTGTTGATTTGCGGCAGGATGCCGGTTTCCATCACCCGGCGGACATCAATGCCCAGCGGGGTGCCGCGGAAATTGAGCGCAGGGATGGTGAGATTTTGATGCTCGCCAGAGGTGATCTCGTACATTTCGAGCGTGGTCTGGGTGGCAAGCTGCGGGCTGCCGCCGACAAATTGAACGATGGCAGGGGCGGCAGCCATGGCCATGCCGCCATAACCAGCAGTTTCAGTGATGGTGCTGTCGCCGATATCGGGATTGGCATCCTGCTCGCTGAACTGAGGGAAGTAAAGCCCTTGCACCTTGCCGGCCGAGGCCGTGAACCAGCGCTCGGGGAAAGAAGCCAAACGGATGCCAAAGTCGGTGCCATTGCGGGCCATCACAGTGACGATGGTGCTGCCAGCAATTCCTTCGGCGGGTTCAAGCAGGGCTTTGCCGGTGGGCATGCTGAGATTCAAGAAGAAATGATCATTGCGGTCAATGAATTCAATGATTCGTGCCAGGGTTTCGTTATCCTGATTGGTGCGGGCCAACGCGGGTCCAATGGCTCGCAGGAATAACGATGTGGCGGCGCGGTTGCGGTTGTGGCATTCATCCCCCATGTGCAGGGCCTGGGCGATCAGGCTCTTGATATCAATGCCATTGGGCAGGGTTTGCAGGGCGCGATCCAGTGCCGGGTACAGGGTTGTTTCCATCCACTTCAAACGGGCGGTAACTTCTGGGCCCATGCCACCGTAACGCAGCACCTTTCCCAGGCCTTCATTTTGGGTGCAGTACGCCTGATTGCCAAAGGTTTTATTCTCGAGAATAAAAACCGGCATGGAGGGAGAAATGATGCCGGCCATGGGGCCAACAGCATGATAGTGATGGCAGGGGGCAAACTCGATGGCTCCGGAAGCAGCCAAGCGCGCTGCTTCTGCTTCGTCATTGGCCAGACCCTCGTAAATTAACGCTCCCATCACCGCACCACGCTGCGGACCGCACATTCGCTCCCAGGTAATGGGGGGGCCGGCGTGCAGAAACAGGTGATCGTGCATGCCGGGGATGACCTTACGGGCAACCCCCATGCCACGAAGGGAAACCTGGCCCTGTTGAATCCGCGCGACCACGGCTTGATTGGCGGCTTCGATATCAATGCCAGATTTCGTCTGGCGTAAGTGTGGAATGCCTTCCTGGGGTGGCCGCCAATCGAGATGAACCACCGGGACGCCCTGGGCACTGACAGACTGGGCCATACTCTCCAAACCCAAATTTACCACCGACAGGGGCTTGCCAAAAAGATCGCTGATCCGAGGTTCGGATGGACTCATAATCGATTTCCTTTAGTTCGCATTTTGTTTGCGCTCAACACTGTGCCAGGTCCAGCGGCCACAGGTTGGACATGGGTACTTGCGGATCGGGTTGCCAGCCGCCCCGTAGCGCACGCCGCCGATCTCCCAGATTGAGCGCTCTAAACCACAGTTATTGCAGCGCATGATCCAGGATTGGGACTCGGCTTTTATCTGGTCAGCCACCCTTTTCGAAAATACGGTGGTGATAAACTTTTGTATGATACTCATCCTCAACCTCCTACTATCTGGTCGATCCCAGGATCAAATCAGCCGCCAACCGGGCAGCCGCGGCGTTGCTGGGGCATACTATGGCGCCAGCAGCTTCCAGCTTTTGTATCTGGGTGGTTAATCCCTGCGGGTCACCCTGCGTGCCCGTGACAGAGGTTATCACGCTCAGTTTGCGCCCGGCATTGTGTGCCATTTCCAGAGCTTTCTGAATGGCCGGGGCCAGTTCACTGGCGGGGTCAGGGTGGGCGCCGTACCCCAGGACTACATCCAACATGATGACAGCAACCTCGGGGTCACGGGCTTCCTGTAATAGACGGCGGATACGCAAATCGTTATCAATCATCGGATGCGGGCGGCCGACGGTGAACTCTTCCTCACCCAGATCAACCGCGCAATGCCCGTGGCTGTCCAGCGAATTCGCCATCTGATTGGCGTGATCCAGCGGTGCATTGGAGAGCACCGGCTCGGGCAGCAAATCCCGCCAGATGACCTGGGCTTCGTAGCATAGTGTGCCACCGGAGAAGAGGCCCCGAAGCTTGCCGGGGGATTGATGAACGGGCTTTACTGTGGGAATAGGACTGAGGATAGGTTGTGCCCCTGCCAGCGCCGCGGCAGCCTGAGCGGCTTCTTCCAGTGTGTGCACAAAACGTAACGTTTTACCTGCCCGGCGCGCCTGGCGATCGCCCATAAAGCAGACCACCGTCGGTTTGCCGCATTGCTGCGCCTGAGCAATAATCTTGTCGGCCACAGCCGCCGCCGGGGGTTTGCTGACCAGGACAATCACCTGCGTGTCTGGGTCCGTCTGCAGGGCCTGCAGCCCGGCGAGCATCATCAGGCCACCCACCTCTTCTTTGAGATCACGTCCACCCGTGCCAATGCCTTGAGTGATGCCAACACCCTGACGAGCCAGGAGCGAGCTGACCTCCTGCAGGCCGGTGCCCGCGGCAGAGACAATCCCAACCGGGCCGCGTGGCAGCACGTTGGCAAAGCCCAGCGCCACACCATTGAGGATGGCGGTTCCGGCGCCGGGGCCCATCAGCAGCAAGCCATGCTCTACCGCATAGCGCTTGAGCGCAATTTCATCGGCAAGCGAGACATTGTCGCTAAAAAGGAGCACATGCAGGCCATGCCGCAAAGCCTCCCAGGCTTCGTCGGTAGCAAAACGGCCCGAGACTGAGATCACAGCCAGATTAGCATCTGGTTGCCCGGAGAGTGCACTGCGGATGGTTTTCGGCTTGAACTCGCCCACAGATTCCGGAGCGGCCTTCTTTTTCAGCAGGCTGTCAGCTTTTTCAAGCGCCTGCCGGGCGCTAGGCTCATCCACAGCACTGACAGCCAGCACCAGATCATTGGCGGTTGCCGCGGCCAATTCAGCACTGAATAATCCAGAGCCATCCAGGATGGATTTATTGGCTTCAGTGCCCATGACCACGGCGGCATCCTGAACGCCGGGCTGGCTGGCAAGTTCACGGGCGACCAGCATGAGGCTGACCGAGTCGTGATATTCACCGGGTTTGATGACTGCTTTGACAATCATGTTATGCCTTCACAATCCCGGCATCCAGCATCGCCAGATAAATCTTTTCGGCCGTAAAGGGTGGGCCATCAAAACGAAGGCCGATGGCATCGTAAATGGCATTGGCAATTGCCGGAATGGTCGGCACCATGGAATGTTCGCCAACGCCGCGGGCGCCCCAGGGGCCATCCTCCTGCGGGACTTCGACGACAATCGATTCGAGAGACCGAGGGATATCTGCCGAGGTGGCGATGCGATAGTCAACAAAACTGGGGTTTAGGACTTTGCCGTCTTTGAGCATGAGGCATTCAAACAAGGCGGAGCTAATCCCCTGGATCAGGCCGCCCTCCATTTGGGCTTTGACCAGATCGGGGTTTATGGCCTTGCCGACATCAAAGGCAGCCACGCCTTTGATGATTTCAATTTGGCCAGTGTCCAGATCTATTTCCAACTCGACTGCCTGGGCTCCGGTGGTAAAGTGAACCACGGCATGGTCACCCTGGCCGGTTTCTGGGTCCAGGCCAGTCACATCGGTGGGCATAAAATTGCCCCGCCCGATGATCGGCCCGCCCATCCAGCCTTTGCCGTCTGGTTTGGGCAGACCTTTAACGGCCAATTCTTTGACTGGAATCTCTCGCTCGGTCTTATAAGAAACGACAATCCCGTTGACAATATCCAGATCATCCACATTCTCATTCCAGGCTTTTGAGACCAGTTCAAGGACCTGGTGACGGGCATCGTGAGCCGCCTGAATCACTGCGTTGCCGGTGCTCCAGGTGATGCGGCTGGCCACGGTCTGCCACTCGTAGGGGCTGTAGCGTGTGTCCACGGGGGCGGCAAGGCGGATGCTTTCATAGGGAACGCCAAAGGCGGCCGCCGCCATCTGTGCTACAACCGTGAACGCCCCCTGACCAAGATCCTGACAGCCGACCCCCAGGGTGAGCATGCCGTCTTCAGACAGTTCAATCCAGGCGCTGGAGCCAGCATTGCCGGGCATGGCCGGGGCTTTCCACATCAGCGCAAGGCCTTTGCCGCGCCGTTTGTTGGGGGCGCTGGGCGGCGCTTTCTGTCCCCAGCCAATGGCGGCTGCGGCCTGTTCCAGACATTCAGTGAGGCCGGTGGGGTGCATTTGACCTCCGGTTGGAAGAATGCTGCCGCCCTTCAGGCAGTTGCGGCGCCGTAGTTCCACGGAATCCAGGCCCATTTGAAGGGCCAGTTCATCAATGCACTGCTCCAACCCGGCGTGAATCTCGGGCATGCCAAAGCCGCGCATGGGACCACCCACAGGATGGTTTGTGTAAACACAATAGCTGTCGGTTCGAATGTTGGGTACTTCATAGGGACCGGTGCAGCTGTAGCCGCCCGCGCGGGTGATGTTGACCCCATATTCTGTATAGGCGCCGCCATCCCAATAGAAGGTGTTCTCCATTGCCAGGATTTTGCCATTCTGGTCACAGCCGATCTTGAAGTAGGCCACCAGCCCCTGGCGCACAAAAGCAGTATAAAACTCTTCTTCACGGGTGAGCAGCAGTTTGACCGCATAGCCTCTGACCTTGGTGGCGATGGCGACCGCCAGGGATTCCATGCTGACGCCGGCTTTGCCGCCAAACCCACCTCCTACGGCAGGGGCAATCACCCGCATTTTGCTCTGACTGATGCCCAGAGCTTCGGCAATCAGATCACGCTGGGCGAAGGGGGATTGAGAACTACCCCACAGCGTGATGCCGCCCGTCTC
>JAGOFZ010000035.1 GCA_017996955.1 Longilinea sp. | reverse complement strand
GAATCGGAAATGGTCTATCACAGCATTCAAGAGCACCTTGAAAAGCAGGGCGTCATCTTCTTGAGCATCGAAGACGGCCTGCGCCAGCATCCCGACCTTTTCCGCCAGTACTTTGGCACCGTTGTTCCCATTGAGGATAATAAGTTCGCCGCCCTCAACAGCGCGGTCTGGTCTGGGGGCTCCTTTGTCTATGTCCCCCCGGGCGTCAAAGTGGACCTGCCCCTGCAGGCTTACTTCCGCTTGAATATGGCCTCAATCGGTCAGTTTGAACGCTCCCTCATCATCGCCGATGAAGGCGCCCAGGTTCATTATGTGGAGGGCTGCACCGCCCCGCAGTACAGCGAGGCTTCTTTCCACAGCGGCGTGATTGAAATCGTGGTGCGCAAAGGCGCCCGCGTCCGCTATACCACCATCCAGAACTGGTCGAACAACGTCTACAACCTGGTCACCCAGCGCGCCCGCGTGGAAGAAAACGGCACCATGGAATGGGTTGATTGCAACCTGGGCTCCAAAGTGACGATGAAATACCCCTCCTGCTATCTGATGGGCCCCGGCGCTCATGGCGAAATCCTCTCCATGGCCTTTGCCGGCCCTGGTCAGCAGCAGGATGCTGGCGGCAAGATGGTCCACTTTGCACCCCACACCAGCAGCAAAATCACTTCCAAGTCCATCAGCAAGGGCGGTGGGCGGTCTTCCTATCGCGGTCTGCTCCGCGTGCATAAAGGTGCCGAGCACGTGCGCTCCAATGTGGTCTGCGATGCCCTGCTCCTTGACCCACAGTCCCGCTCCGATACTTACCCTTACATTGAAGTTGACGAGCAGGATGTCACCATCGGGCACGAGGCCACCGTCTCTAAAGTCGGCGAAGAGCAGTTGTTCTATCTGATGAGCCGCGGTCTGACTCAAGAAGAGGCCACCACCATGGTCGTCTCGGGCTTCATCGAACCATTGGTCAAAGAACTGCCGATGGAATATGCCGTTGAAATGAACCGCCTGATCCAGCTTCAAATGGAAGGGTCGGTCGGTTAGCCGCCGGAATGGGATAATAGGAACAAGCATGGCAAACGAAACCCCTGTCATCATCCGGACGCGGCGCGAAGCTGCCCGTCCAAAACAATTCACCTTTACCGCCGATCAGGTTCGTACAGCTGGCCTGGATGCTGGTCTGCAGCAATACCGTCAGCAAGCCTGGCAGGCATTTTCAGCGACCCCGCTGCCCGATACCTCTCAGGAAGCCTGGCGGCGTACCGATTTGCGCTCCCTCCCTGTGGAGCGCTTCCATCTTATCCAGCCCGACAGCCCGGCGCTGCCGCCGGCGCCCAAATCACTGCTCAAACCCCTCGCCGATGATGCCCCCGGCGGTCAAATGATTTTGACCCCCACCGGTGCTCAGGTGACTTTGAACCCCGACCTGGCAGCCCAGGGCGTCATCTTTACCGACCTGCGCACCGCAGAACTGCAGCACCCTGCCCTGCTCAGCCGCCTGATCGGGCAGGTCGTCCGGGCGGACGAAGGCAAATTCAGCGCTCTGACGGCGGCCCTGGCCCAAACCGGCGTGCTGCTCTATGTGCCGAGTGGTGTTCAGGTTGCCCAGCCTTTGCACAGCATCCTCTGGGCGCCCGGTGTGGATCTGGCGCACATCTCACATGTCATCGTCTGGCTGGAGGCTGGCGCTTCAGCTACCTTTATTCACGAATCTGCCTCCCCCACCGAGCCCGGCCCGGCGCTGCACGCCGGCATTGTCGAAGTTCAGGTGGGCCCGGGCGCCAACCTGCGCTTTGTTGAGCTGCAATCCTTTGGCGAACATGTGTGGAACTTTACCCATGAGCGCGCCCGCGTGGCACAGGATGGCAATCTGGAATGGATCTTTGGCGCCATTGGCGGTCATCTGACCAAAAACTTCACCGATCTAGATCTGGTTGGCACAGGTGCCACCGGCAAAATGTCTGGCTTCTACTTCACCGAGAACGACCAGCACCTGGATTATGACTCACAGCAGAATCACCTCGTCCCCAACACCACCAGCGACCTGCTCTTCAAGGGCGCTTTGTTGGGCGCCAGTCGTTCTGTCTGGCAGGGCATGATCTATGTTGCACCTGGTGCAGCCAAGACCGACGGCTATCAGAATAACCGCAACCTCATCCTCAGCCGTCAGGCGCGCGCCGATTCAATCCCCGGTCTCGAAATCCTTGCCGATGATGTCCGCTGCACCCATGGTGCCACCGTCGGCAAAATTGACCCCGATCAGATCTTCTATTTGCAGGCCCGCGGCGTTCCCCGCCGCGAAGCCGAGCGTTTGATTGTGGAAGGCTTCTTTGATCCCATCATGCAGCGCATCCCCTTTGAAGGTGTGCGGGTCCGCTTCCAGGAATCCATCCACAATAAAATGAATGCCTATGCCGGGGTGTAGTCAGGTCATTTTTATGCTACAATCAGGCGGCAGTTTTTGAAACAGGAGAAAGTCCATATGGCATCTGTACCTTTTATGCGTCCACCCGATCCGCAGTATCATTATGAAGTAGGGGACACGGTCGAAGTTTTTTGTGATCATGATAAAAGCGGCGAACGCATCCGCGGCTGGTTGCGCGGTATCGTCGTTCAGGTGGATGCGAAGATGGTCGCAGTGCAGTTCCGCTGTGATGTCTTCCTGACTGATGGCTGGATGGTGCCCGATCATATCCTCTGGTACCCCCAGGATTCGGCCCACATCCGCCCGCCGCAGCGCCGCCCCAAGTCTGACCTGCCCCGGGCTGAGTAACCTCAGGAAAAATCATGGCAGCCCTCGATATCACCCGCATTCGTGCGGATTTCCCCATCCTCCAGCGTGAGATTCGCCCCGGCGTCTCGCTGGTCTATCTTGATTCCACCGCCACCGCCCAGAAACCTCAGCAGGTTCTGGATGCGATGGATGCTTACTATCGTCAATCCAACGCCAACATTCACCGCGGGGTCCATACCCTTGCCGAAGAAGCCACCGCCCTCTACGAAGACGCCCGCGCCAAAATTGCCCGCTTCATTGGCGCCGCCAGCCCCTCTGAGGTTGTCTATACCCGCAACGCCACCGAATCAATCAATCTGGTGGCCTTCACCTGGGGCCGCGCCAACCTCTCCGCCGGTGATGTCATCATCCTGACCGAGATGGAACACCATTCCAATCTCGTTCCCTGGCAGATGCTCGCCGCCGAGCGCAATTTGCGTCTGGAATTTATCCCCGTCACAGAAGACGGCCTGCTCGACATGGCGGAATATCAACGCCTGCTCGAGCTGCGCCCTCGTCTGGTTGCCTTTACCCAGATGTCCAATGTCCTGGGCACCATCACACCCGCCAAAGAAATCATCGCCCTGGCCCATCACGCCGGCGCTCTGACCCTGGTGGACGGCGCCCAGTCTGTGCCCCATCTGCCGGTTAACGTAACCGATCTCGATGCCGACTTCCTCGCCTTTTCGGCCCATAAAATGTGCGGCCCCATGGGAATTGGCATTTTGTACGGCAAGCGTGCCCTGCTTCAAGCTATGCCGCCCTTCCTTGGCGGCGGCGATATGATCAAAAAAGTCCACCTGCGCAGCTTCACCACCAACGACATCCCCTATAAATTTGAGGCTGGTACCCCTGCCGTAGCCGAGGTGGTGGGTTTTGGCGCTGCCGTGGATTATCTCTCGGCCATCGGCATGTCTGCCATCGAAGCCTACGAGCAGGAAATCATTGCCGATGCTCTGGCGCAATTGAAAGCTGTTCCTGGCCTGCGCGTCATTGGCCCCGCAGCTTCCCAGAAGGGCGGGGTGGCCTCCTTCACCCTTGAAGGCATTCACCCCCACGATGTGGCCCAGGTTCTGGATTCCGAAGGCGTGGCGGTCCGCGCCGGGCATCACTGCGCCATGCCTCTCCACGAAAAATTGAACCTCCCGGCCACAACCCGCGCCAGTTTCTACCTCTACTCCACCCATCAAGAGGTCGAACGCCTGATCGCCGGGATAAAGAAAGTCCAAAAACTCTTTAGCTGAGGCTCCGATGGACGATTTGTATCGCGAAGTCATTGTTGAACATTACAAGAACCCCGGTTATCGGGGCGAGCTTGACCCGCACGACATCTCTTTTGAGGATGAGAACCCGCTTTGCGGCGACCACCTCCGCATTGACCTGCGCGTGGATGCCGCCGGTGTGGTCACCGAGGCGGCTTTCAGCGGGCATGGCTGCGCCATCTCGCAGGCCTCCGCCGATCTCCTCCTTGAATCCATCATCGGCAAAACCCTTGATGACGTCCGCCAGTTGACCAAAGATGATCTGCTCGAACTCCTCGGCATTGAGCTTGGCCCGGTGCGCCTCAAATGCGCCCTGCTCTCGCTCAAGGTCCTCAAAGCAGGCGTTTATGGCCTGGGTGAAGCCCCCGACAGCCTGGTGGAAGATTAGCCATGACCGATACCCCGCAGTTTGTTCGCGTGCTGCCGCTTGCTGAATTACCCCTCGGTGAGCGGATTTTTGTGGAAATTGACGACCAGCCCATCGTCATTTTGAATGTGAGCGGCAAAGTGTATGCCATCGGCGACCTTTGCACGCACGACCACGGCCCCCTGGGCGATGGTGAACTGGATGGACACGAAATCATCTGCCCGCGCCACGGCGCCCGCTTTGATGTTCGCACCGGGCAGGCCACCCGCCTGCCTGCAGTCGAGCCCACGCTCTGGTACCCCGTGCGGATTGTGGATGATTGGATTGAAATTGGTTTGCCGGAGTAATTTATGATCCTCGATGACCTTGCTGCCATGCGCGCCCTCGATCCCGAAGACATGCTGTCTTACATTCGCCGCCTGCCTGCCGATTTACTTGCCGCCTGGCAGTTGGGTCTCTTGCACCCGCTCCCGCAGCTTCCGCCCCTCCGTCAGGTGGTGATTGCTGGCATGGGGGGCTCAGCCATCGGCGCCGATCTGCTGGCTGCCTACCTGGCTCCGTCCTGCCCTGTTCCGGTGATTGTGCACCGTGATTATGGTCTGCCCGGCTGGGCACAGGGCCCCGAGACACTGGTCATCGCTTCCTCACATTCGGGCAACACCGAAGAGACCCTCTCCAGCTTTGCCCTGGCCGGTGAGCGCGGCTGCACCCGGCTGGCAGTCTGCACGGGTGGCCAGCTCGCTGCCCAGGCCCAGGCCGCCGGCGCGCCCTGCTGGATTTTTGAACACCACGGCCAGCCCCGCACCGCAGTCGCCTATTCCTTTGCCCTGCTCCTGGCGGCCTTCTACCGTCTGAACCTGATCCCCAACCCGCAAGCCGAGTTGGAGTCGGTTGCCGCGCTCCTGCGCCAGCAGGAAATTGCCTTTCAACCCGAGACGCCTGTCTGTCAAAACCCGGCCAAGCGCCTTGCCGGCCAGTTGGTGGATCGCTGGGTGGTCGTCCTGGCTTCGGATTATCTTGACCCTGTTGCTCGCCGCTGGAAAGGCCAAATCAGCGAGCTGGCCAAGGCCTGGGCGCAGTTTGAATTCCTGCCCGAGGCCGACCATAACTCGCTGGCAGGCATCCTGAACCCCGAAACCGCCTTAGAAAAAACCTTTGTGCTGTTCCTGCGCGCCCCATCCGATCACCCGCGCAACCGTCTGCGCTCAAATTTTACCCGCCAGACCATGCTCATCCAGGCGCTGGGCACCGATACTGTGGACGCTCTCGGCGATACGCCCCTGGCTCACATCTGGACGGCCCTGCAGTACGGCGATTACGTCTCCTACTATCTGGCAATGGCCTACGGCGTGGACCCCACTCCCGTTGAGGCGCTCCAGGCTCTCAAAAATAACCTGAATGCGGTAAAATAAGCGTTTCGGTTCTTCCCCATCCGGGGAGAAAGGAGCGCCCCCATGCCATATTTTTGGACGCTGGTTCGCACGTCTGCGCGCCAGCAGATGACCTATCGCATGGCCATGTGGGCCGGGCTGGCAACCAACCTGTTCTTTGGGCTGCTGCGCGCGGCTGTGCTGCTTGCTCTCTATAATGGTCAGCCCGTCGTCAACGGCCTCACCATGGACGGCGCCCTCACCTACGTCGCTTTTTCCCAGGCGCTGATCGCTTTCCTGACCGTCTTTGGCTCCTTTGATATCATGCGCACCGTCTACGACGGTTCCATCTCTGGCGACCTGCTGCGCCCGGCCAACTTCTACTTTTACTGGATGGGCCGCGAAGCCGGTCGCGCCGTGGTCAATCTGTTCTGGCGTGGCCTGGTTTTTATTGGCCTGTTTGCGCTTTTTTATCCCATTCAGACGCCCGCCAGCTTCACACAGTGGCTCCTGCTGACCCTCAGCCTGCTGCTCAGTTGGCTGCTGAACTTCACCTGGATTTTCCTCACAAACTTGCTGGCCTTCTGGACGCCCGATGCCCAGGGCATCTTGCGCTGGCTTTTTGGCCTGGCCCAGCTGCTCTCTGGCTGGATGGTTCCCCTGCGCCTGATGCCAGACTGGTTCAGCCGCATTTGCGCCTTCACGCCCTTCCCCGGCATGTTCAACACCTCGCTGGAGGTCTATCTGGGTTTGCTGCCGGGCCCGGCTGTCTGGCAGGCGCTGGGCTTGCAGCTTGCCTGGTTGATCCTCTTCGTTATTCTGGCCCAGGTGATCTATCGCGCCGGTATTCGCCGGCTGGTAATTCAGGGAGGCTGAGAGCATGTACACCCTCTCCATCTATCTGCGCCTGCTGCGCGCCCAGCTTCGTTCCCAGTTCCAGTACCGCGCCTCCTTCTGGCTGGATGTCTTCACCACGGCAGTATTTTCCGGTGTCTATTTCCTTTCCTTTGCGCTGCTGCTGGAACGGTTTGGGCAAATTGACGGCTGGCGGCTCGGCGAGATTGCTTTTCTGGCTGGCATGACCGAGCTGACCTTCGCCCTGATGGACCTCATCTTCAGCGGTTTTGACCCCGATTTCTTTGCCCCCAATGTTCAAATGGGCCGCCTGGATCAAATCTTCCTCCGCCCCGTCAGTATCACCGTTCAACTACTCGGCTCCCGGCTGGTTTTGCGCCGCCTGGGCCGCGCCCTCGAGGGGTTGGTAATCCTGCTCTTTGGCATCTTTGCCTCCGGCATGCACTGGACGCTTGCCAAGGTCCTCTATCTTCCCATCCTCATGGTCAGCCAGATTTTTTGCATGGGCGCGCTGTTTATTGCCGGTTCCACCATCACCTTTTGGACCGTCCAGCGCGTTGAAGCCGTCAACATTGTCACCTACGGCGGGGTGGAGATGATGAGCTACCCCATGAGCATCTACCCCGCCTGGATCAGGCGCTTCTTCACTTACGTCCTGCCCTTTATTTTTATGAATTATTACCCCGCCTTGTTTTTCCTGGATAAACCCGATCCATTGAATATGCCTGCTTTTGCGCCGTTTCTGGCGCCTTTTGTGGCCGCCATTCTGTTCTGGCTGGCACTCCGTTTCTGGCGGTTTGGCCTCAATCACTATCAAAGCACCGGGAGTTAGGTATCATGACCGAGCCCATTATTCGTGTAGCCAATTTGGTCAAGCTGTTCAAAGTCCCCATCCGTGAAAAACGCGGCCTGGCTGCCGTCCGCAGTTTTTTCTACCGCCGTTTTCGCACCGTCCGCGCCGTGGATGATGTCTCCTTTTCCCTCGAGCCTGGTGAACTGGTCGGCTATCTGGGCCCCAACGGGGCGGGCAAGTCCACCACCATCAAAATGCTCACTGGCTTGTTGGTGCCTACCAGCGGCCAACTGACCGTGGCGGGCTTCACGCCCTGGAAACAGCGCTCCGCCTATGTCGCCAACCTCGGAGCGGTTTTTGGTCAGCGCGTCACGCTCTGGTGGGATTTACCCGTGATCGATTCCTACGAGTTGATCCGCGCCATGTACCGCATTCCCGCCGACCGCTACAATCAAAACCTCAAAACCTTCCGAGATCTGCTGGAACTGGATGAATTCATCCAGTCACCGGTTCGCTCGCTGTCGCTGGGCCAGCGCATGCGCGCTGAGCTTTGCGCCGCCCTGCTTCACGATCCCCGTCTGGTCTTCCTCGATGAACCCACCATCGGCCTTGATGTGGTGGCTAAAGAGCGCATCCGCCAGTTCATCCAGCACATTCACCGCCAGCGCGGCGCCACCATCGTCCTCACCACCCACGACCTCGCCGATGTCGAGCGGCTTTGCAGCCGCGTGATCATCCTGGACGTGGGCCGCATCCTCTACGATGGCGAATTGAGCCGCCTGGTCCAGCGTTTTGAAGGCGCCCATGAGCTGCGCATTTCAGCCGCCGAAGACAGCCCCGCGCTGGTGCTGCCCGGCTTACCGCCGCCCCGCCGTGATGGCCGCTTCTTGATCTACTCGTTTGACCCCCGCCAGACCCCCGTGGCCGCGCTCTTGCAGCAGCTCAACAGCCATGTCGCCATCGCCGACCTCGAAGTTCACCGCCCTCCGCTCGAAGACACCATCCGCCGCATCTACGAACAGCGCCTGCTCCTGGATGACGGATCTCACCCAGATTCCCCCGCTGGCGTTGAAAAGCGGTAAAATTAAGCTGCATCACTTCTGCATCTGAGGACTGTTCATGAAAATTACTGAGACGCAAAAAAGCATTGCCCAGGACGGCCTCCTGGTCGTCTTAGCCATGCTGCTGCTGGTATTGTTCACCGAGCTGCTGGTTCACCCCATCATAAAGCAGTTCGGCACCTCCGGCTTGCTGGTTTACACCCTGGGCCTGCTGGCCCTCGGCATGTATTTTCTGGACCGCACCATCTCCCCTTCAATTCCTGAATGTCAGCGCGCCTGGCATGGCATGGTCGGCGGCCTGCTGACCTGGTCTTTTATCTGGCTCAACGATCAAACTTCCCAGATCCTCATCAGCCAATCCGCCGCCCTCTGGATGTTGACCTTCTCCCTGGTCGTGGCGGCCCTCTGGCGGCGTGTGCTCCCCATTGGCGTGCGCTTCTTTTTCCTCGTCTTCACCATGAACTGGGGCGCCCGGATGCTCCTCCAGGCTGAAAGCATCCTGGGGCAGTTCTGGCCGGTTTTTCAGCAGATTTACGATTTCACCGGCTATATTGCCATCTTCTTTGCCGTCATTGGCCTGCTCTGGATCATCTTCCGTGCCCGCCAGCGCATCATGCGCATGTGGATTGGGGTCTGGGTCTGGTTCGCTGTCCTGGTTGCGCTGCTGGCCTTCTGGCAGCCCCTGCTCTAAATCACTTCTCCACCAACATCTCTTGATACAGCCGGATCACCTGCTCGCCAATCACGGGCCAGGCATAATCCCGCGCCGCGGCGCTGGCCTGCTGCCCCATTTTTCGCCGCAGCTGCGGGTCTTGAATCAATGCCCCCAGCCGGTCAGCCAGTGCCTCCGGGTTGCCATCGGGCACCACATACCCCGTCACCCCATCCTGCACCAGGTAAGCCAGCCCGCCCACCTGTGAGGCCACCACCGGCGTCCCGCAGGCCATCGCCTCCAGCGCCACCATGCCAAATGATTCGTAGTGCGAAGGCATCACCAGCACCTGTGCCGCAGAATAATAATAGGGTAGCGTATCTTGTCCTCGTTTGCCCAAAAACAGCACAATCTCACTGATCCCCAACTCGCGCGCCAGCGCCTGCAGCCGGGCCATCTCTGCATTCATATGCTCCGCCGAGGCATCCGGCTCCCCACCGATGATCGCCAGGTAATGCGGGCAGTCGGTCAAAATGCCCTTATTCCACATGATCGCAATCGCCCGCAGCAAGGTTTCCAGTCCCTTCAGCGGCTCAATCCGGCCTACAAACAGCGTCATGCACTTTGCCTGCGGAATGCCAATCACCGCCCGGGCCTCATCGCACGGAATCGGGTAAAACCGCCCCAGGTCCACCCCTGGCGGAATCACCGTCAACTTGCGGGAATTGGCTCGATACAAAAACTCAAGCTGCGAGCGTTCGGCCGGGGTCGCCACAATAATCCGATCCGCCTCTTTGATAATCCGCTGCTCGCCCTTCAGGCGGTAATCGCCCTCGCGCTCGCTGTCATCCCGCGCCACCCGGTTTTTCATCAACACCAGCGTATGGAACATATTGACCAGTGGCACGCCCCAGGTTTGCTTCAGCTTCAACCCCGCAATCCCGCTCATCCAGTAATGGCTGTGAATCAAATCATAGCGAATATTTTTCTCCGCTGCAAACTGCGCAATCCCGGCGGCAAAATCATCCAGGTACTGCGCCAGCTCTGGCTTGGGCCGCGGCTGCTCGGGCCCGGCCGGAATATGCACCACCCGGTTCCCGTACCCCAGATCATGCAGCACATGCGGCACATGCTCATCCTGCGAGCGGGTAAAAACATCCACATGCACCCCAAACTGCCCCAACTGCCGGGTCAGCTCGCGCACATACACATTCATCCCGCCGGTATCTTTGCCCCCCAGCGTTGCCAGTGGGCAGGTGTGATAAGAGAGCATCGCAATGTTGAGCATATCTTCCCTTGTCGGTTTCTAAAATCTACTGGTATAATCGAGGCCACGCCACCGTAGCTCAGCTGGCAGAGCAGACGTTTCGTAAACGCCAGGTCATGGGTCCGAATCCCATCGGTGGCTCTGTCCCGTAGGCAAAACCTATCTAATCCTATCCCAACTGC
>JAGOFZ010000034.1 GCA_017996955.1 Longilinea sp. | reverse complement strand
GCCGCCGGGCGCACCCTGCGCCTGCGCCAGCCCGCCCCATCCACCTGCAACGCCTCCCGCTCCGACTGGCAGGATGACAGCCGCGCCGCCGTGCTGACCTACAAGGGTCCGCAGCAGGCCAACGCCGAAGTCGCCGTCCGCCAGGAATTGGAAGTGGTCGTCTCTGATGTGGAGGCTGCCCGCCGCCTGCTGGAAGCGCTGGGTTACCCCGTGATGGTGACCTACGAAAAGTGGCGCACGGCCTACCGTCTGCTGGGGGTTGAGGTCTCGCTGGATGAGCTGCCCTACGGCAATTTTGTGGAAATCGAAGGCCCCGACGTGGCCCGCATTCACACCGCCGCCGACCGCCTGAGCCTGAACTGGGAAAAACGCATCCCAGCCAGTTACCTGTCGCTGTTTTACAGCCTCAAACGCAAGCTGGGGCTGCCCATGCCCAACCTGACCTTTGCCGCCTTTGAGCGCCGCGGCATCACCGCCGCCGACCTGGGTGTGGAACCGGCAGACGCCGCCTGAAGCCCTGCCCCGGTATGAAGATCGCCGTCATCACCGATATTCACGCCAACCTGCTGGCCCTCAACGCGGTGCTGGAAGATATTGCCGCGCAAAAACTCGACCAGGTGATTTGCGCTGGTGATATGGTAGGCACCAGCGCCTACCCCGATGCCCCGCAAGTCTGGCAGACCTTGCAGGAACGCGGCATCCCTTGTGTGCTGGGCAACGAGGAAGCGCGCATCATCAACTTTCACGGGCCTGAGCCAGATGCCTGCTGGCGCGATTCCGTCCAGTTCCGCCCGCTGCAGTACCGCGCCCGCCAGTTCTCCTCAGATGATGTTGCCGCGCTGAGCGAACTGCCCATCACCATCCTTGTTGAAGGCCCGCACCACCAGAATGTGCTGATCTGCCACGCCTCGCCGGGCAGCCTGCACCGCAGCCCTTTTGATGGAATTGACTCGTCGATGGCTCAAGCGCTTCAATCCGTGCCTGCCAGTGTCATTGTTGTGGGGCATTATCACACCCGCTGGCATTATCACCTGCAAGACCAGTTCATTATTATGGCAGGCAGCGTGGGGCTGCCTTTCCGGGGCTTGCTGGGGCAGGCCGAATACCTGCTGCTGACCTGTCACGGTCAGACCTGGGATTACGAATACCGCACCGTGTCCTATGATCATCCGGCGGCGCTTGCCCGGGTGTTGAACAGCACATTTATTGAGCAGGGCGGCCCCATTGGCTGGTTGATGCTGGATGAGGCGCTGACGCAGCAAGACCGCCTGTCACCCTTTCTTGATGATTACTGCCCGCCCGACCGCCCGGATGATCTGGCAGGCTGGCAGCGCCTGGTGATGAACTATCTCGTCCGCCTCAAGCGCTGGGAGGTGGTCAAAACCTACCTCCAGCCCGGTGTATAGGCCCGGTAAGAGCCGTTTCGGAGCGCTCCGGTGTGATTAATAGGATAAAAAGGTTATCAAATTAAGATACCTTTCACATGACAAATGTCTTATTCTGCGGTATAAGCGATAAGATAAGGTTTTATCCCCTCACCCTGCAAGGAGGACCAATGGAGATCATTTGGTACGTCTTGGCTGCAGCGGGAGCTCTGGTATGCGCCGCCCTGGCCATCAGCGCCAAACGCTTGCTGGTTTCAGCCATCTGGCTGGCTGGCTGCAGTGCGCTGGTTGCGCTTCTTATGTACCTGCTTGGCGCGCCGGAAATCGCTGTCATCGAATTAAGTGTGGGCGCCGGACTGGTCACCGTGCTCTTCGTCTTCGCGATCAACATCGCTGGCGATGAGTCCACTGCCCTGCCCGTGGCTCTGCCCAAACCCATCCCCTGGATTCTGGCAATTGGCCTGCTGGCCCTGGTAGGCTGGATGGTTCTCTCCAAACTGATGGGCGGCGAAATGCCCCCGGATTATGGCGAGACCTTTTATGCCACCCTCTGGACCTCGCGCTATCTGGATGTTTTGCTCCAGGTCGCCATCATCTTCACCGGCGTACTGGGTATGATGGGCCTGCTGGCTGAAGGCAAGAAGCGCCCGGCGGCTGAGGCCCCCGGGTCAGATGAGGAGCATTCATGAGCAACTATATTCCTCATATTATTCTGGGCGTGGCCATTCTCTTACTCGGCGTGGGCATTTATGCCCTGCTGGCCACCCGCAATCTCATCAAAGTGATTGTGGCGCTGCAGATCATGGTCAAAGGCGCCATGCTGGTGCTGGTGCTGGCTGGCAAAATGACAGCCCAGCCCGGCCTGGGTCAAACCCTGGCGCTGACTGTCATTGTTGCCGATACCATTGTGGCGGTCATCGGCCTGACGCTGGCAGTGCAGATCCGCCGCCGCTTTGGCTCGCTGGATGTCAAAGACCTGACCCGGTTGAAGAGGTAGAACCATGAGTACACCTGCGATTCTCATCCTGCTTACACTGGGCCTGCCCTGGCTGGGCGCTCTGGTGGTCTGGGCTGCCGGTGATCGCACCGAAAAGCTCAGCCACACCCTGGCGGTCATTTTTGCCGTCCTGTCGGCGGTTGCGGGCCTTGGCCTGCTGCTGCAAACCGGCTCCGAGCCGGTGCAGTTAGCCGACCTGGGCGGCGTTTTTGGCCCCATCAGCTTCGTTCCCGATGGCCTGGGCGTCTTCCTGTCCGTGGTTGCCACCTTCATCGGCAGCCTGGCGGTCATCTTCTCGGTCAATTACATGCACGGCGAAAAGCAGCTCAGCCGCTACTACGCCTACATGCTCTTCTTCATTGGCGCCATGGTTGGCCTGGTACTCACCAGCAACATGCTGCTCATGTTCGTCTTCTGGGAAATTACCGCCCTGTGTTCCTACGCCCTCATCTCCTTCAACAGTGATGATCCCAAGGCGGTGGCGGGCGGCGTCAAAGCCCTCATCATGACCCAGATTGGCGGCATTGGCCTGCTGCTGGGCGCCCTGGTGCTCTACATCTACACCGGGCAGATGGACTATAACATCCTGCTGGCAAACCCGGCGGCCATTCCGGCGCAGCTCTTGCCCGTGATGGCTTTCGGTTTCCTGGTGGCGGCTGCGGCCAAATCGGCCCAGTTCCCCTTCCAGACCTGGCTGCCCGATGCCATGGAAGCCCCCACCCCCATCAGCGCCCTCATCCATGCGGCCACAATGGTCAACGCTGGCGTTTATCTGCTGGCCCGCTTCTACCCGGCCTTCCATGAGGTGCCGGGCTGGACCTTCTCGGTGATGCTGGTGGGCCTGATTACGGCCCTGTTGGCTGCCCTGATGGCCGTGGTTGCCAACGATCTCAAACGTGTACTGGCTTACTCCACCGTCAGCCAGTTGGGCTATATGGTCTATGCAGTGGGTTCGGGCGGCATCTTTGCCAGCCAGTTCCACCTGTTGAGCCACTCCGTCTTCAAGGCACTGCTCTTCCTTGCCGCCGGCGCGGTCATTCACGCCGTGGGCACGCGGGATATGCGCCAGATGGGCGGGCTGGGCAAGCAAATGCCCTTCACCCGCGTGGTCTTCATCATCGGCGCACTGGCGCTGGCGGGCATCCCCATCCTCAATGGCTTCTGGAGCAAAGAGCTGGTGCTTGAAGCTGGCCTGATGCACGCCCCCATCTGGAGCTATGTGCTCATGCTCATTGGCGCTGGCCTGACCGCCTTCTACACCTACCGCATGGTCACCATGGTCTTCTACGGTGAGGCTCACGGCCATGCCCATGGTGATGCCGGTACAGCCATGAAGATCGCCCTGGCCCCGCTGGCCCTGGGCGCCCTCACCACCTGGCTGCTAGCTGGCCCCTTCGCCAAACTGCTGAGCGCCGAAACCCTGCCCTATCACGGCATCGAGGCGGCTTCCACCTTCCACATTCTGGAAGAAGTCATCAGCCTGCCGACCCTGATTGCGCTGGCTGTGGTGGCACTGGGCCTGCTGGCCTGGGTCTTCCGCAGTAAACTGGCCGGACTTGGCCGGGCGCTGCGCGGTCTGGGCTGGGCGGCTGAAAATAGCTTCGGCTTTGAGGCGATCAACCGCGGCATTGTGCGGGGCGTTAGCGGCGCCGCCGAAGGCCTGCGCATCACTCAGACCGGCCTGCTCAACTGGAACGTTGTGGGCATTGTGGCCGGTTTGCTGATCGTGATTGCCATTTTAGCCCTGGGAGCGTAACCCATGAACCCTGTCTTTGCTATCCTCTGGCTGATTGGCCTGCCCCTCCTGGCTTCTCCAGTCATTTATCTGATCGGCCGCAGTGTGGCCCGCCGCGATGGCGAATCGAGCCCCCGCAACCCGGCACGCTGGGTTGCCCTCATCACCACCGCCGCCATGGGCGTGCCGCTCTTTGTGCTGGCGCAAAACCTGCTGACCTCTGGTCAAGGGGTTGTTGGTTTGCTCTTTGCAGAGATTCCCCTGCGCTTTGACGGCATCAGTCTTGTGCTGGCAATCTCCGTCTGGCTGCTGGGCCTGATGGTCATGCTCTACTCCGGCCCCTACATGGCCCGCGAAGTGGGCGAAGAAAAATACTACGCCCTGCTCTCGGCCATGATGGCCGCCATGATTGGCCTGGGCACCGCCGCTGACCTCTTCAACCTGTGGGTCTGGTTCGAGACCATGGCCATCACCTCCTTCATGCTGGTGGCCTTCTACCGGGATGAACCCGCCTCGCTCGAAGCGGGCTTCAAATACCTGGTGCAGAGCGCCGTGGGCTCGGCCCTGGTGCTGCTGGGCATCGGCCTGATCTTTATGGGCGCGGGTACGCTGAACCTGCAGCAGCTTGCCCTGATGGGCGCCGGCGCTGCTGGCCTGCCGATCATTACTGTGGCAGTTGCCCTGATGATCATCGGCTTCGGCGTCAAGACGGCCCTGGTTCCCATGCACACCTGGCTGCCCGATGCGCACTCGCAGGCCCCCAGCGGCATCAGCGCCATGCTTTCGGGCGTGGTGATTGCCGCCGGTCTGGTGGCCCTGCTGCGCTCCATGGGCGTGATGGCCTACAACGGCATGGCCTGGGGCCCCATCATGCTGGGCTTTGGCGTGCTGAACATGGTGGTTGGCAACCTGATGGCGCTGCGCCAGACGGTGGTCAAACGCCTGCTGGCTTACTCCAGCCTGGCGCATGTCGGCTACATGCTGGTGGGCATTGGCGCTACCGCCACCTTCCTCTCTGACCAGGGCGGTTCAGGTGCGTTCTTCCACCTCTTCACCCATGCGATGATGAAGGGCCTGGCCTTCCTCTCGGCGGGCGCTCTGCTTTACTCGCTGCACATCGCCAAGGGCGATCACGACCCGCTGACCGTTGCCGACCTGAACGGCGCCGCCAAACGCTATCCGCTGATTGCCATGGGCCTTAGCATTGCGGTGCTGGGCCTGGGCGGCCTGCCCCCGCTGGCGGGCTTCATGTCCAAATGGCAGATCTTTGTCGGAGCGGCTGGCAGCAATAACTGGTGGATGCTTGCGCTGGTGGGCTTTGCCGCCCTCAACAGTGTGCTCTCCCTCGGCTACTATGCCCCGCTGGTCAACCGCATGGTGCGCAACGAGCCTTCTGAGGCAGTGGCTGCTGGCAAGCGCGTCCCCGCGCTGATGACGGTTCCCGTGGTCATCCTCTCGCTGGTGGTGCTGGTGTTCGGCTTCTGGCCGGCCCTCTTCAACGGCATCGGTAATCTGGCCGGGCAGGCTCTGCTCCGGATCATTGTCCCCTAAAGGAGAACGAGCATGGATATTATTCTCACCCCCCCGCTCGCCTTTCTCATCTACATCCCCCTGGTGCTGATCATTTTCTGGATTGGCAAGGGCCTGGCTGGCCCCGAAAAACCCGGTTCGCCGCTCAAGCGCTCGCTGTACGGCAGCGGTGAACTGGCCCCCACGCAGATCGCCGCGCCGGGCTATCGCCCCTTCTTCCTGATCGCGTTTTTCTTCGCCATTCTCCACCTGGGTGTGCTGGTGCTGGCCACCGGTACGCTGGATTGGTCCATGGTGCCCTATCTGGTGGGGCTGGGCCTCGCTCTGGTGGCGCTGCTGCTGGGTTGAAACCAGCGGACAAATCAGGTATAGTTAGTCTGAATCACTGGTAAGGAGAACCCTATGACTGAACTGAAACTGGATACCCCCTGGCAGCGGGCGCTGGAACAGATCAAGACCTGGGCGCGGGTCAACTCGCCCTGGGCCATCCACTATAACAGCGGCTCCTGCAATGGTTGTGATATTGAAATTCTGGCAACCCTCACCCCCCGCTACGATCTGGAACGGTTTGGCATCAAACTGCAGGGCAGCCCGCGCCACGCCGATATCCTCATCTGCACCGGGCCGGTCAGCCTGCAATCGCGTGACCGCCTGCGCCGCATCTACGAGCAAATGCCCGAACCCAAGTTTGTGGTGGCGGTTGGCTCGTGCGGCATCTCGGGCGGCGCCTTCCAGGGCTGCTACAATGTTGTTGGCAGCATCGGCGAGGTGATCCCCGTGGACGCCTATGTGCCGGGCTGCCCGCCCCGCCCCGAAGCCATCATCTATGGCGTGGTGGCGCTGCTGCAAAGCCTGCAAAAAAAGGCTCCAGCCCCCGTCCAGCCCGCTGAGTAGGAGGAGACATACATGGACCTTGAAACGGCTCTGCAATCTGCTGAAGCGCTGCTGCAGCCCCTGGCTGTGGAAATCAAACGCCCCGAAATCGAACGGGTGGATGTCTACATCGCCCTCGACAACCTGAAGCCCGCGGTGCAGGCCCTGGTAGATGCCCACTGGGGCTACCTGGCAGCCATCACCGGCGTGGATAAGCCCGCCCCTGCCGCCGAAGGCGCAGCCCTCACCGGCGATGTAGAAGTACTCTACACCTTTGCCAATGGCGGCGCACTGGCAACCCTGCGGGTGCGTGTGCCCTATACCGACGCAAAAGTCCCCACCATCTGCGATATCATCCCCGCAGCCACGCTCTTTGAGCGTGAGCTGATCGAAATGCTTGGCGTAGACTGCCTTGGCACTCCCGACCCCGGTCACCTCATCCTGCCGGATGAATGGCCCGCGGATGTCTATCCCTTGCGGAAATCTTTTACCGGTTTGAATCAGGAATAAAGGAGAGCTCCCATGGAAAATCCCGAATCTCCGCAAAAATTTGTGGTGCCAATTGGCCCTCAGCACCCTGCGCTGAAGGAACCCGCTCACTTTGAATTCAGCGTGGATGGTGAAATTGTCACCGGTGCCAGTGTGCGCCTGGGTTATGTGCATCGCGGCATCGAAAAAGCCACCGAAGCGCGCAACTATCCCCAGGGGCTCTACCTGGTGGAGCGCGTCTGCGGCATCTGCTCGCATGTGCATGCCCTCTCGTTTGCCCTGGGCACCGAAAAACTGGCCAAAGTGGTGGCTCCGCCGCGCGCCCAGGCCATCCGGGTGCTGACCTCTGAACTGGAACGCCTGCACAGCCACATGCTCTGGCTGGGTGTTGCGGCTCACGAGGGCGGCTTCGATACCCTCTTCATGTATTCCTGGCGTGACCGCGAAACCGTGATGGATCTGCTGGAACAGATGACCGGCAACCGTGTCAACTATTCCATCAACATCATCGGCGGCGTCAAGCAGGATGTGAACGACGAAATCAAAACCGCCATCCTCAAAGGCATGGATTTCCTCGAAGGCCGCATGGTGCACTACCTCACCGTGGTTACTACCGATGAGACCTTCCTGGGCCGTACCCGCGACGTGGGCGTGATGACCCGCGAACAGGCCGAAGCCCTGGCCCCCGTTGGCCCCACCGCCCGTGCCTCCGGCGTGCCGATTGATGTGCGTGTGGACTCGCCCTACTCTGGCTATGTGGACTTCCCCGTCAATCTGATTGTGGATGAAGGCTGCGACCTGCTGGCCCGCTTTGTGGTCCGTATCAAAGAAATGCAGGAAAGCATCCGCCTGGTCCGCGAAATTCTGGATCACCTGCCCGAGGGCGAACTGGCGGTGCGCGTACCCCGCCGCATCCCCGAAAATGAGATCATCCAACGGGTGGAAGCCCCGCGTGGCGAGCTCTTCTATTATATGAAGAGCAACGGCACCGACATGCCCGAGCGCGTCAAGATCCGCACCCCATCGCTGTGCAACTGGGCCTCGGTCATCAACCTGGCCCCGGGCTACAAACTGGCCGATATGCCGATGATCCTGGCCGGCATTGACCCATGCTTCTCGTGCAACGACCGCTAGGATTGAGGAGAACTAATGGAACTTAGCCTGCATCCGATCATTCTGCTCCTGTTTTTCCCGGGAGGGTTGTTCTTGTTTGTGGCCGGCCTGCTCTACGAATGGGTTGACCGCAAGCTGGTGGCCCAGTATCAAAACCGCATTGGCCCGCGCTTCATTCAGCCGCTGGCCGATATCATCAAGCTGCTGGCCAAGGAAGAGATTGTGCCCGACGGCGTGCACAAGGGCCTCTTCATTGCCCTGCCGATTGTTGGGTTGGCCTCGGCCCTGGCGGCAGCGCTGTATGTGCCGCTGGTGGGCTTCAACCCGGCCTACTCTTTCAAAGGCGACCTGATCGTGGTGGTGTACCTGCTCAGCGTGATGACCCTCTGCCTGGGCCTGGCGGGCGCCAACACGGCCGACCGCTTCTCGCTGGTCGGCGCCACCCGTACCCTCACGCAGCTCTTTTCTTACGAAGCGCCCTTCATGCTCTCGCTGCTGGGCCCGGCCATTGTGGCTGGCACCTGGCAGATCAGCGAGATCAACGCGTTTGCCATTCAGAGCCGCCCGTGGTGGTTTGCCTTTACTCAGATTGTCGGCTTCCTCGTCGCCATGATTGGCCTGATGGGCAAGCTGGAAATGCCGCCCTTCGATGCCCCTGAAGCCGAGACCGAAATTGTAGCCGGCGCCCTTACCGAATATTCGGGCCGCGGTCTGGCGCTCTTCCGCATCGGCAAAGATGTGGAACTGGTCATCGGCCTCACGCTCATCGCGGCCTTCTTCATGGGCGGCCTGGCCAACCCGCTGGACTTCCTCTGGAAGACAGCCATCCTGATCCTGGTGGTGGCGGCGCTGCAATCGCTGTTTGCCCGCCTGCGCATCGATCAGACGGTGGGGTTGTGGTGGCGCGCGGGCGCCCTGCTGGCCCTGCTCCAACTACTGGCCATCATCCTGGGCCGCTATTTGCAGCCTGTGTTGTCCCAGTTCTTTAGTGGTTTGTTTGGAGGTTAGCCATGACACTTGGAGCCATGCTGAGCGACATCGTCCGCTCGCTGTTCAAAAAGCCCATCACCGAGCGCTACCCGTTTGAACGCAAGCCCACCCCGGAGCGCTTGCGCGGCAAACTAATCTACGATCCGACGCGCTGCACCGGCTGTATGTTATGTATGAAGGACTGCACCGCCAACGCCATCGAGATTCTCACCGTAGATAAGGTGAACAAAAAGTTTGTCATGCGCTTCCACGTTGACCGCTGCACCTACTGCGCCCAGTGTGTTGAAAACTGCCGCTTTGAGTGCATCAACATGTCATCGGAAGAATACGAAATGGCCGCCCTCACCCGCGCCCCCTTCGAGGTAATGTACGGCCGCGAGGAAGACATTCAGGCCCTGATAGACTGCGCCGAAAAAGCCCCCACCGAAGAACCCGCTGCCTGACCGGCCCCGCATCGATTTTATCGCCCTTCACCGGCGGCTCTCCCCAGAGCCGCCGGCTGGTTTTAAGGGGGAAGATGTATAATCGGAACATGTCCTCTAATCGTTGTTCCCCGCGTGCACCAGGATATGATTACACCCAACCCGGCGCTTATTTTGTAACTTTGTTGACCTGGCAGCGCGCCCCAATCCTTGGAGAGGTATTGGATAAGTGTGTTCATTTGAGCCCAATTGGCAGATTGGTCCACACTGAGTGGCGGCGATTGGCGCTTCGTTTTAAATTTGTGGCATTGGATGAATTTGTCATCATGCCAGATCATGTCCATGGAATTTTATGGCTGCAAGCACCGGGCGAGGCGCAGCCGCACCAACCACAGTTATCAATGGCTTGCCTCGCCCTTACGGGTTCGGTGGCTCCATCTGATTGTAAGGGCGAGGCGAGACAACCCGACGCAAACTCTGACCATACCGGCCTCGCCCGGCCCAGAGGCGCCCCTGCGCATTCATTAGGTGCAATTGTTGGCGCTTTTAAGTCCTCGGTAACGCTCCGCGCTAATTTGATGCAAAATGCATCCAGATCGTCTGTATGGCAACGAAACTATTATGAGCATGTTATTCGCACCGAAGCGGAATTAAACCGTACTCGTTTATATATCCAGCAAAACCCGCTAAAATGGGTGCGTAATCGTTCAAATAATCTTGACGTTTAGGTTTGAAAGGCTCCCCCCATGGAACTTACCCCCCACACCTTACCGCGCGACGGCTTCAATCTCCACTACTGGACGGGCGGGCAGACCGATGCTCCGCTGGTCGTCTTCACCCACGGCGCCACCATTGACCACCACGAATGGGACGCCACCCTGCCCCTCGTGGGCGCTCACTTCCGCATCCTCACCTGGGATGTGCGCGCCCACGGCCTCTCACGCCCGGCGCCCTTCTCACTCGCTCAGGCTGAGAATGACCTGCTGACCCTGCTTGATACCCTGCAAACGGATCAGGCCATCTTTGTCGGTCACTCGATGGGCGGCAACCTGCACCAGGAACTGGTCTTTCATCACCCCGAGCGCGTCCGGGCAATGGCCTTCCTTGACTGCACCTGGAACTTCCAAAAACTGACCGCCCTTGAGCAGTTCGGCCTCAGCCTTGCTGAACC
>JAGOFZ010000033.1 GCA_017996955.1 Longilinea sp. | reverse complement strand
TGGGCTGGTCTGAGAGTGGGGTTTTGAGACGCAGAAGGTAAAGGCAGGCTGCCAGAGCGCCCAGGACAATCAGAGCCCAGTAGAGGACATCCAATCGGTTGTGAATTTCCAATCCGCCGAGCGCCGATAATGGCTGAAGCCAGGCCTGCACACCGGCAACAAACGTCTCGCGCAGGGCAGTTTCGATAAAGCGCCAGCCCTGAAGGAGCGGGGAAGCCTGAAGTTTATCCAATACAACAGGGGAATAGGTAGGGAATTGGAAAACCGCCACCCGCCAGACCATAAAGACAGTCAGTATCAAGGCGTAGGGCAGCCAGGCGCGCAGAGTTTTAATCAGCCGCTGCCGCGGGGGAAGATTCTGCTCTGCAAGGACGAACCAGATGAGCAGGGGGCGCAAAATCTCCAGGCCAAAGAAATATTCCATAACCAGTAAACTGAGTGGGCCGGTCAACGACAGGAGAGTCAACCAGCGACGGCTGGCAGGGTGGCGTAAAGCCAGGGCCATCCAACCCAGCGATAGGATGCTGATGATCATATTCGGCCAATGGAGGGTATAAATGACAGCCAGGGGCTGTTGGCTAAAACCAGGATAAACGGCAAACAGGAATGGCGCCCAGACCAGGCGGCGGGCATGCTGAGGCCAGATGGCGCGCAGCGCCCACCAGAAAGCCACGGCTGCCAGCCAGCGGATTACCAGCATCAACAGGTGGTAGCCTAACTGCCAATCGCCAATAACAGACGAGATGAGAACATGAATCAATGGCGAGAAGGGCCGGTCTGAGGCCAGGAAAGGGATATAGGCCAGCGGCCCATGGGTACGATACAACAGGATATAAGGCCAGTCGTCCCAATAGAAGCCCAGCCAGGGAATGAGAAGACCATAGCTGAGGATACAGGCAATCAGCAGTGCCCAGGGGATGGATTTATCAGAGAAGCGTAGTGATTTCAGGCGAGAGAGGAGGGTCATAAAACACCAGAACTGAGGGCTGAGACTGCCAAACCCAGCCCTCAGTATACCGCAATTCTAATGGCCGGGCTTTATTCTACGGTGACGGATTTCGCCAGATTGCGCGGCTGGTCCACATCTAACCCTTTGAGGGCAGCAATGTGATAGGCAAACAATTGCAGCGGGATAACCGTGACCACCGGGCTCAACAGCCAGGGTGTTTCTGGAACCCAGAAGACATGATCGGCCAGGGGTGGGACGCGCTCGTCGCCTTCGGTGGCAACCACGAGAACGTTCCCCCCGCGGGCACGGGCCTGCTCAATCTGGCTGACCATTTTTTCATGCCAGGGGTCCTGGGGGGCAATGGCTAAAACAGGCAAGTCACGGTCAATGAGGGCAATCGGGCCGTGCTTCATTTCGCCGGCGGCGTAGGCCTCCGCATGGATATACGAAATTTCCTTGAGCTTGAGGGCGCCTTCATAGGCAATGGGCATGTTAATCCCCCGCCCCAGATAAAGGATATTGCGCATATAGCGCAGCTCGCGGGCAGCCTGAACGATTTCGGCCTCGCGGTCCAGGCAGCGACCCACCAGATCGGGGATCAACCGCAGGTCTGACACCAGCTTGCGGCGCTCGCGGTCCGGAAGCGCTCCGCGCAGCTCGCCCAGCAAAACGGCGAGCATATACAAATCTACCAGCGGCGCGGTGAATGCCTTGGTGGAGGCGACACCGATCTCAGGGCCGCTCTGCATCGAGATGTAGCCATCAGCCACGCGCATGGCCTGAGAGCCAATGGCGTTGACCACAGACCAGATGATGGCGCCGCGGCGGCGGGCTTCGTCCATGGCGGCAAGGGTATCGGCGGTCTCACCGGATTGGCTGATTGCAAGGATTGCAGTGTTCTCGTCCACAATCGGATTGCGATACCGAAATTCTGAAGCAATATCCACCTCTACGGGAACACGGGCAATGTGCTCAATCAGCACTTTGCCAACCATCCCGGCGTGGGCGGCGGTGCCACAAGCCGTAATGATGATTTTGTTGATACGGCGAGCAAGTTCGGGAATCAGGTTTAATTCGGGCAGGCGGATGGTGCCTTCGTCAAAATCCACACGACCAGCCAGTGTATCGGTCAATGAGCGGACCTGCTCATGGATTTCTTTCTGCATAAAGTGGCGATATTCGCCTTTTTCGGCTGAGACGAGATCCCAACCGATTTGATGTTCTTCGAGGGTAACTTTGCGCCCAGAAAGGGTTTTGACGGTCACGCTGCTGCGGGTGACAACTGCCATCTGGTGAGATTCGAGGAACATCATGCGGCGGGTGTGATCCAGAATAGCGGGGATATCGGAGGCGATGAAGTTTTCGTCTTCACCGAGGCCAATCACCACGCCACCTGCGTTGCCAATACGGGCGGCAATCATTTTGTCGGGCTCGAGAGCGGAAAGAACCACGACACCATGCGCTCCCTTGATTTGACTGAGGGCCTGGCGGACCGCTTCTTCAAGCGATGTATGGGTTGATAAGAAGCGTTCAATCAGGTGGACAATGACCTCGGTATCGGTATCCGAGTTGAATTGCACACCCTCAACCGCCAAATCAGCGCGCAGTTCGAGGTAGTTTTCGACAATGCCATTGTGAACCAGGACAACATTCCCGGTGCTGCCAATGTGAGGGTGAGCGTTGCGGGCGGTAGGTTCGCCATGGGTTGCCCAGCGGGTATGCCCTACGCCGATGGAACCCTGCAAAGGTTGTGCATCCACCAGGGCGGAAAGTTTGCTCAATTTACCGGCTTCACGCCGAACCTGAATACGCCCCGCTTCAATCACGGCAATGCCCGCAGAATCATAACCACGATATTCCAGCCGGCGCAAACCGTTGAGGATAATTGGCGTGGCGTTTTGCCCGCCGATGTAGCCAACAATACCACACATAGATACTCCCTGGCTGGCGCTGCGAACGCAGGCCAGTCTGTGTCTACTACTCCGGGGCTGAAGAGGCCTCGGGGTTGAATCAATTTGCTGAAAAACGGTGGATTGGGGTGTCCAATCCGGAGGGCTTCCGCTGATCTTTCGATTTTCCCGATGCCCAGGCGGTCAGCCTGTTCTCACCGGTTAACACTGCCCTGCGGCAGTGAACCCTCCTCCTCGTCACCCGGGTAAAACGCCCCCACCCAGGCCATGCGCTGATCGTTTTTCAAAGGATAGATTATACTTACCCGCACACCTCCAGTTTGATTTTTCTCATTATAACTGATAGACTGGCGCTTATGTCAACCCTTAGACCAAAAATTAACCTGTTCATTCTGGGTCTGTTTCTCTTGCTGACCATTGCGGGCTGCGCGCCCAACGACAAGAATTTTGATTTTTGGGGAATTGACCGCCCAAGGTTTGAGCGTTACACGTTATCTGAGGATAAGGTTCGAATTGAGGGGCCCAAAGAGCAGTATTGGGAGATTATTTACGAGCAGAAAAAGGACACCATTTTCACCGGACTGGTGCGGCATGTAAACACCGACTACGATCCGTATTTTCCGATTCTGACACACGACGTTCTGGTAACCACGGGTGATTTTGCCGACCCAGACCAGGTGAACACGCGAGTTTCTGATCATCATTTTTACTGGGTAGCCTCAGATGAAAACGAGCCCCAGGGGACGATCAACTTGCTGCATATTGTCACCATTGATCCGATGGTTTATGATCAGTTGATGAACATCCATCCGGATGATATGGTAAGTGTTACCGGGCGTGAGATCCTGGAAATCCGCCATATTACACCCAAAGGCGTATGGGATCGTACCTGGCGGGATGCGGGCTGCAACACACTGCTGGTCACCGAGGTCAAGATTGAAGATGTCAGTGCGCCATAACGGTAAATAAATACAGGGCAGACTGAAGCCTGCCCTGTATTGTCTTTTTTTCTGATCAGGATCAGCCGCCGTGGCGTTTGACCAGAGCAACCAGATCGGGGAAATCAATTCCATTGCGCTGGAGGGTTTCAACAGTAGGAATGCCGTTTTCGGTCCAGCCGCGGCGTTTATAAACGGCATCGGTCAGTTTGTCGTAGCGATCCAGGCGGTACTTGCGGATCAGGGCCATTTTTTCAGTGGTTGACAGACCTTCAGGGTCAACACCGATTTCTTCGCGGATCTGTTTGTCGTAGCGCTCGGTGCGGGATTCGTATTCTTTAGCAGTGACAGGGCCAACGGCGCGGTAGGGCGGAATATCATATTCGCGGGTGCCAAAGCCAAGCCGCAGGTTGAAGACGCGCTGGAATTGGTAGACGCGCTCTGATTCTGTCAGGATGCCCTCAATGGTAATGGGTTTGCCCAGTACGCCTTCGTACAACCAGGTGTAGTTCTCGACATGTTCGGGGACTTTGGCGGCTTCTTTGGGTGGCAGCGAGCGATTGCTGACCGGGATAATGTCATTCCAGGGGAGCTTGCAGAGGCCGTGCAGGCTGAACCAGGTGCGCCAGATGGGGAAATAGTAAAGGGCTTCGGCCTTGTCTTCAAAGGTAGGGAGCTGCTTGTGGACCATATCCATGAAGATGAGCCAGGCCTCATCGTGTTGAGCGCCCTTGGAAGCCAGGGCGTAGCCGCCCTGCTGAGCCAGCGATTCGCGGGGGATATATTCGGAAATCTCCATGCCTTTGACATGCATGGCAATGTCTTTCATCAACTGGGCATCGGCGCCATACTTTTCGGCGAACAACTTGGACATGGCCCAGGTGCCCTGCCCAACAACAACGCCAAAGCCTTCGCCGGTTGCCATTTGATGAATAAGGGTCATGACCGATTCATAGTTACCCCAGGTGAGATCCAGGCCGCCGGTGCGCTCGAGATTCAAGACGCCATACTCATAACACTCCATGGCAAAGGCGATTGAGTTACCCAGGGAAATCGAGTCGATACCATAGGTATCGGCATAGAAGTTGATTTCGAGCATCTGGGCGGGCTCCCAAAGTGACAGGTTGGAGCCAACGGCGCCAAGGGTTTCATATTCCGGACCATCAACAAAGACCACCTGACCGGCATAGGGACCGGTTTGAAGGTGGAAGTGCGGGACAGCGTGCGCACAGGCCATGGTGCAGCCGTACCAGCAGCCATCGGGGCCGCGGCGGTCATACATACCTTTCCAGATAGCGCCAGCAATTTGTGAGGAACGCGGGTCAGAGCCAAAACGGAAGTTCTCGATGGGCAGCAAATCAAATCGGCTCATAATTTCGACCAGGTAAGGCGTACCATTACCGCGCATATCATTCTGTGAGGAGTCAAACTCGGTGATTTCGTGATTAATGCGCTGACCGGCTTTACGGATCAAATCCGCATTGGCTGGGCCGTTGCTGGCGCCGCTCATCTGGCTGTAACGGACAACGATGGCCTTGATGTGTTTGTGGCGCATTACCGTTCCGGCGCCGCCGCGAGCCGCCTGTTTGATGCGAACTTCATCTCGCCGTGGGTCGTAGTAGCTGACGTTAAGGCCGCACATGGGAACATGAGCGGCTGCCTGCCCGGCGGTGACCACTGAAATGGAGCGCTGGTCTTTTTCATCGCGGGCATACATTTTGGTCAGAAGCGGTGCCAGCAGGTGGGTATCTACAGGATCGAGAGGCGCAGCTTCAACCCGGACAATACCTTCATCACCATCAATATAGATGATTACTTCCTGGTCGGCAATGCCCTGAACTTCAAGCGCGTCGAAGCCAGAGAATTTGAGGTACGGGCCAAAGTAGCTGCCGGCGTTGCTATCAATAATCGAATGGGTCAGCGGGGAAATTGTGACTGCTGTGCACTTACCAGTACCGGGGTACTGGCTGATGCCGCCGATGGGGCCACCCGCAATCAGCAGCTCATTTTCGGGAGAATCCCAACGGGTGTCATCTTTGATCGCATTCCAGAGGAGCCAAAGGCAAAAGCCGCGCCCGCCGGTGAAAATATCTTTCATCTGCTGGGTAACCGGCTTGATTTCAATCTGCGGGTCACCAACGTTAATATAGAGCGTGCGATTAGCATAGCCGTGAACCACCGGGCGGGTTTCATAACGCAGCTCAGCCAGGATTGTGCGGGCCGATTGGATTTTTTCGGGGGTCAGATCCATCACATTGCTCCATTTGCAGGTCAGCCCTGCCAGCCAAAAAGGGTTATTGAGATAAGGGACATCAGATATAACGAACTTCCGATAATATTATAATTTTTCGCAGTCCCAATCCGGGCTGCGCGGCGTCATTCATTCGTCAGATGAATGTCATCATTCGTGCTATAATTTCGAATCATGAGTCCAGCGCCAAACTCCATTTTTGATATTATTGGTCCGGTGATGGTTGGGCCGTCCAGTTCCCATACCGCAGGGGCGGTGCGGCTAGGGCTGGTGGCGCGAGCTTTGCTGGGTGATACACCGCAAAAAGCCAAAATAGAATTGCATGGTTCGTTTGCGCGCACCGGACCCGGGCACGGCACGGATAAAGCCCTGATTGCCGGGCTGCTGGGCATGGATACGGCGGATGAGCGGATCCGAGACAGCTTTGCGCTGGCAGCAGAAGCAGGGCTGGCCTTTGAATTTCTGGAAGCAGACCTGGGAGAAGACGCGCACCCCAATTCAGTGCGGTTCACGCTCACTACAGGCGATAAAACCCTGGAAATGAGCGGAGCTTCGGTGGGCGGCGGGATGATCCAAATCACCCGACTGCAGGGGCGCTCGGTACAAATTCGGGCTGAGCTGGATACGCTGATTTTGATTGCCGATGATCGCCCCGGCACCATCAATGCAGTGAGTGGGTGGCTGGCCGCACATCAGATCAATATTGCTTTCCTGCGCTTGAAGCGCGATCAGCGCGGGGGCAAAGCCATGATGGTCATCGAGACTGATCAAAACATTCCAGAGGCACTCACGCGGGATCTGGCATCGCTGCCGTGGGTGCACTGGGTATATCAAATTCCGCGCCTTAAAGAGTAGCCATGTACCGCAAAATTGAAGATCTGGTTCAACAAGCAGAAAAACTGGGCGTGCCAATTTCTGAGATTGTGCTGCGAAGCGAAATTGAGCAGAACAGTACCACGCGCGAAGCCGTGATCCAGCAAATGCAGCATCGGCTGGAGGTCATGCGAACGTCAACCCAGGCAGGGTTGGAGGCGCCGATTCACTCAAGGAGTGGATTGACCAGCGGCAGCGCCCATCGTTTTTGGGGCTGGCTGGAAGGCGAGGGACAGCCCATTACCGGGCCGGTGCTGAGCCGGGCGCTGGCGCGAGCGCTGTCTACGGCTGAGGTCAATGCGGGGATGGGCTGCATTGTGGCAACCCCAACGGCTGGCTCGGCAGGGATCTTGCCAGCGGTGCTGGTCACGCTCCAGGAAGCCTTTGACTACCCTGACGAAGCCCTGATTTCAGCCTTGTTCACGGCGGCTGGAATTGGCATGGTGATTGCCACCCGGGCGCAAATTGCTGGCGCGGCGGGGGGGTGTCAGGCAGAAACGGGCAGCGCAGCGGCAATGACGGCCGGTGCGGTGGTGGAACTGCGGGGCGGCAGCCCGCGGCAGTCTGCCCAGGCGGTGGCAATTGCCTTGAAAAATATGCTGGGGCTGGTCTGCGACCCAGTGGCGGGAATGGTGGAAGTGCCCTGCGTGAAGCGCAATGCGGCTGGTGTGGGGCAGTGTTTTGTGGCTGTGGACCTGGCGATGGCCGGGGTGGAGAGTGTGATCCCGGCGGATGAAGTGATTGACGCGATGGGACGGATTGGCGCTCACATGGATGAGCGTTTGCGCGAAACCGCTATGGGCGGTCTGGCGGCCACCCCAACGGGAAAGGCCCTGGCACAGGAAATTTGGAGCCGAAAATCATGAACTTTGAAGATCAACTGGACATCTATCTGCGCGCCCGGTTCACCCTGATTGTGCTGGTGACGACTGAGGAAGAACGCGCCCTAACAACAGTTAAATCAGTGTGCGAGCGCACCCAACGGCGGGCGCTGGCCTGGGACGCAGCCGAGGGGTTTCAATTTATCACGGCTGCCAGCGGGACGCTGCCCACTGCCCGAGATCCGTTAACGGCCCTGGAGCAGATTGATAAGGCTGAAGATGGATTGTTCATTTTGAAAGATTTTCACGAGGCCTGGGGAAACGCGCAAATTAAACGCAAATTGCGCTCGCTGGGGCAGAAGCTCAAATACACCCGTAAATCCATCCTGGTGACCTCCTGGACGGCCAAGATACCGGAAGAATTGAAAGACGAGGCGGTGATTGTCAATTTTCCGCTGCCGACCTCCCCAGAGCTGGAAGATGTGCTGGTGAACCTGACCCATACGCCGGGGGTCAAGGTAAGCCTGACGCCGCTGGGACACGAGAAGTTAGTCCAGGCTGCGCTGGGCCTGACGGCTTCACAGGCGCAGCGGGTCTTTGCCCGGGCCGTGGTGCGAGAAGGCATGCTGGATGACCGGGCGATTGACCTGGTGACCGAGGAAAAAAAGCAGATTATTCGCGAGAGCGAGGCGCTGGAATTTTATGCGGTCACCGAGACGCCGGATGACGTGGGCGGGCTGGGAGTGCTTAAAGAATGGCTGCGGCTGCGAGAGCGAGCTTTCACTCAGGAAGCCCGGGCCTATGGGCTGCCCGCGCCCAAGGGAATTGCCCTGATAGGGATTCCTGGCACGGGAAAGAGTCTGACGGCAAAAATGATTGGCGGGCTGTGGCGGCTGCCCCTGCTGCGACTGGATGTGGGGGCCTTGTTTGGCAGCCTGGTGGGCGAATCTGAAGAGCGGGCGCGGCGAGCGCTGCATCTGGCTGAAACCGTGGCGCCGTGTATTGTATGGATTGACGAGATGGAGAAAGCGCTGGCGCACGGTGGGCTGGACAGCGGCACCAGTATGCGCGTCTTTGGGGCCATTCTGACCTGGATGCAGGAAAAGACTGCACCGTGCTTTGTGGTGGCGACTGCCAATGACATTGCCAGCCTGCCGCCAGAACTGCTGCGCAAGGGACGGTTTGATGAGATTTTCTTCCTCGATCTGCCAACACAGGCCGAGCGTCGAGAAATTTTCAGTGTGCATCTGCGCAAACGCGGGCGCATTCCGGCAGATTTTGACCTGGAGAAACTGGCAGAGCACACAGCCGGGTATGTGGGCTCGGAAATTGAGCAGGCCATTATTGATGCCATGTATATTGGTTTTAATGACCAGCGGCGAGAATTTACCACTGCGGATATTCTGGCGGCAGTCAAACGGCAGGTGCCGCTTTCAATTTCACAGCGCGAGACGATCGGCGGACTGCGCAACTGGTTGAGAGAAGGTCGAGCACAGTCGGCATCCTTCCAGGAAATTGAAGATGCGGCCACGCAATTTGTGCCCATCGAACTGGATATTCAACCAGGGCGCCCGGGTTAGTTCGGCGACGCCATGCCGAAACCCAGTCTGCGCACCCGCCTGCTGAGCTACCAGATTGACAGCACCCTCCCGCTGGTGGGCGCTGCGTTGCGCCGCAGCGCAGCACAAGGATTGATTCGGATGGCGCGGGGCGGGGATGGCGAAGCGACCCGGATTCTGGCGGAAAACCTGGCGCAATTCCCCGATGGGGAAATTGGTCAAAGCATTCGGGATGGGTTGGCGCGACTGGCCCATCCAGGATCGCGGGATGCGCTCTGGGCGGTCTGGAAGAAAACGCGGCATCTGGAGCTTGAACGCCTGGCGATTCAGATTGGCGAACCAGCATCAGAAAACAGCGATTTTGAGACGCGATTGCTGAGTGCGTTAAAACTTGGGCAGGTTCAATTTGCATCTCGGATTGGGCCAAGCCGCCTGCCTTTGCTGCTGGCTGCCTGCCGGGATGGCGACCCGACGATTGCCGCGGCGGCGCGTGAGGCTGCCGGAAAATTGAGCAACGCCCGGACAATCAAGGCACTGTGCTTTGCCTGGGTCAGTGAACGCAGCACGCTGCTGACCGATCTAATGGCTGCCGGGAAGTACACTACCAGCGAGCCCCCGGCAGTGAAGATGCTGACCCGACTGCTGCAAAACCCGGCAGATTTACAAATTGATGCCGAAAACGTGATTTCATTGGTGGCGGCATTGTCAGATCCGATGCCAGAAATTGCAGCACGAGCCGGTTATGCAATCCGGCATTTACAAGATCAGCCCGCCATTGATAAGCTATGCGCATTATGGGAAAAAGATCGCCATACTGACCTGGGGGATATTCTGATTCAATCGCAGTACACGGCATCGGCTCCGCCTGAACTGCGGTTATTGACGCTTCTCAAAACCGGACAGGTCGAACTGGCGCGAGCCAGCCATGCTAAATGGCTGCCCTTGCTGTTGGAAGCAGCCCACAATAACGATGCGGCCATCCGAGAAACAGCCCGGGCAGCACTTCAAAACCTCAAGAGGAAAGACAGCCGCGAAGCGCTTTGCGAACTGGCGGTTACTGGCGAGCAGACACTGGCAAGAGAACTGGCCGTTACGGCGGGATACCGTCCAGAGAATCCGGAAGCCCGGGCGCGATTTCTCTTTCTGACCGGGCAATGGGAGGCTTACGAAAACCTGGATTTTGACCAGCGGCTGATGCGGGCCATTTATGAAATCAGCAGCACGGAGATTCGGCAGAAAATCGCCCGGCAGATACAAACCTCCGGGCGAACGAGTTATCTATCGATTTTGGCCGGGGTTGATTACCGCTCCCCTACTGCCACCATTACTGAAGAGGAAGCGCAAATCCTTATCCATACGCTGGCCGAAAACCAGGAATGGGAACGACTGTGGGGATTGACGCAGGCGCTGGCCCTGCCACAGGCGGTTCAAATTGTGCGGCTGCTGGCAAAGAATCAGTGGACTCCTGCCAGTGAAGCAGATGCAATGACCTATCAAAAATTGGTTTTGCTGCTTCAAAACCCAATTGCTCTATCAAAAGAGGAGCTAGGGGCAACCTTATCGGCTGTTTTTTCAGAGGAATTGGAGGCAATCCTGCCGGCAGCGCTGCCGCTGGCAAAACTGAAGGT
>JAGOFZ010000032.1 GCA_017996955.1 Longilinea sp. | reverse complement strand
AATTCGCCGACCAGATCACCGCCGGGCGGTTCAGCATCCTTGGCGCTGATTTTGGCGACTATCAGGCCATCCCGCCGGGAACCAACTATCAGATTGTTTTTGCTTACGATCTGCCCTTCAAATCGGGCGATGTCATCAATATTCACCCCCCAGTGCCGGTTTCCATGGCATTAATTATGCTGCCCAAAGAGGTCTTCAGCCTGGAGAGCGATCAGCTTGAAGATGCCGGTGAACGGGTTGTAGAAGGCGCCCAACTACAACTTTACCGCGCGTATGACCTGCCCCTGTCCAGTGATCTCTCCTTCAGCCTGCGCGAGCGTTCGGGCATGAAAATCCAGTCCAATTCTTGGGTCAATCTCCTCATCGGCAGCCTGATGTTGATTATCGCCTTACTGATCACAATTGCCTGGCTGCGCGCTACGCGCCGCCCTACCGCTGCCCTGGAAGATCCGCCACAAACCCCCGAAGCCATTCTGGATGCCATTATCGCGCTGGACGATCAGGCGCGGGCGGGCAAAATCTCAAACTCAGCCTACCATCAGCGCCGCACCACACTGCGCCAGCAATTACGCGCGGCAGATTCCGCCGAAAACGAGTCGTCAATCAATCATGATTGAAGCGCGCAACCTGGTGCGCCGCTATGGCTACCGCACCATTCTCCGCGACCTGAACTTTACCGCTGCCCCGGGGGAATTTGTGGCCCTGCTAGGCCCGAATGGTGCCGGCAAGACTACCCTTTTGCGGGTCTTCGCGGGGCTGCTGCGCCCCACCGGCGGCGTCGTCACAGTTGCCGGCTGTCTGCTGCCGCATCAGGCCATGGATCTGCGCTCCCGCCTGGGGGTTGTCAGCCACCAGCCATTGCTTTACGGCGATCTGACCGCCGCTGAGAATCTCCGCTTCTATGGTCAGCTCTACGGGGTGGCTCATCTCGCCGCCAGAATTGAGGCCCTGCTGGCGCTCACTGGTCTGGAGGCTGTCCGCAATGACCTGGTGCGCACCTTTTCGCGTGGAATGCAGCAGCGCCTTGCTATTGGCCGCGCCATGCTCCCCGATCCTCAGGTGCTGCTGCTGGATGAACCCCATACCGGCCTCGATCAGGATGCCTGCGTCATGCTTGACCAAGCGCTCAGTCAGGTGGCCGGACAGGGCCGTACCCTGCTGATGGCCTCGCATGATCTGGCACGCTCGGCCGCGCTGGCCTCCCGGGTGGATATTCTGGTCAGGGGCCAAATCATTGCTTCCACCGCCACGGCAGCCCTACCCCCCGATGGCCTCTTGACGTACTACCGCCAGTCACTGGAGGCCGCCCAATGAACCGCCGCCCCCGCTTCTGGCGCGCCGCCCTCACCGTCGCCTGGAAGGATTTGCTGACCGAATGGCGCAGCCGTGAAGCCTTTTCGGCCATGCTGGTCTTCGCTCTGCTGGTCATCTTCATATTCAACTTCGCGCTGGAACTCAAACCCGCCGCCCGGGCAGAAATATCAGCGGGCATCCTCTGGGTAACACTCTGTTTTGCCGGGGCACTGGGTCTCAACCGTGCCTGGGTCTCTGAAAAAGACCGCGGCTGTCTGGATGGCCTGTTGCTGGCGCCAGTGGATCGCGCGGCCCTTTATTTCGGTAAACTCTTTTCTGGCTGGCTGATCCTGATGCTGATTGCAGCCGTGCTGCTGCCGATTTATGGTTTGCTCTACAACCAAAATCTCATTCTCCCCGGCCTGTTATTGTTTATCGCCCTGGGTGTTGAAGGGTATCTGGCTGTGGGCACGCTGCTGGCTGCCATGGCTGTCCAGTCTCGCTCTCGAGATCTATTGCTGCCGGTCTTGCTCTTTCCGGTAACCCTCCCCGCGCTCATCGCCGCGGTCAAGGCCAGTAGCGCCCTGTTATCGGGCTTGCCCTGGGTTGATGTTCAGCCCTGGCTGATGCTCTTGCTGGCTTTTGATTTGATTTTTACGATTGTGGCCTGGCTGGCCTTTGATATCGTGATGGAAGAATAATCCCAATCCCTCGGAGGATGGCATTGCATAATGGAACAATCTGAAATCCACCCCGGTCAGCGCACGCAGCGCATTCTGGATATTGCCGCAGCCCTGGCTGTCCTGGGCGCCCTGGCAGTGGTCATTTTTTACGCTCCTCTGGAAGCCACCATGGGCGCTGTGCAAAAGATCTTCTACTTTCACCTTTCCGCAGCCTGGGCTGGGATGCTCAGTTTTATGATTGCGGCAATCGCGGGAGGCATCTACCTGGCCCGGCGCCAGACACGCTGGGATCAACTGAGCCTTTCTGCGGTTGAGGTGGGCCTGGTGCTGATGCTGATGGCGATTGTGGGCGGCTCCATCTGGGCCCGCCAGGCCTGGAATACCTGGTGGACCTGGGACCCGCGCCTGACGACGGTGACCATCATGGAACTGGTCTATCTGGCTTATTTTCTGCTCCGGCAGGGAGTGGATGATCCAGAACGCCGGGCGCGCTTTGGGGCCGTCTATGCGGTGGTCGGCTTTTTATCGGTCCCCCTCATGTACCTCTCCATTCACCTCTACCGCACCATTCACCCGCTGCTTCTGGGCAGTTCCGCCAGTGATGGCATGCAGCTTGCCCCTCGAATGACGCAAACCCTGCTCATCAGCCTGGCAGCCTTTTCGGTATTGCTGGCGGCTCTGCTTTACCGCCGCGTACGCCTGGCGCGCCTTGCAGACACTCTCGACGCGCTGCGTCAGCAAATGGATTAAGGAGCCTGATATGAATTCACTTCCCTGGATGGTCGGTGGTTATATTGTTATGCTGGGGCTCCTGGTGATCTACATCATCACGCTGCTTGTCCGCGCCCGGCGTCTCAAGACAGCCATCTGCGCCCGCAAAAAACAGCTCTGAACGCTTTCCCCTGCCAGAATTCACCTTTCTGCCGTGTAACTTGCCGCCGGTTTTATGCTATAGTAATGGATACAGGACTCTTGTTTCCCCTGTGCAAGGAGGCTGAAGATGTTTCGATTTTCTGGTAATATTCGTCAAGGGGTCGTCATTGCTCTGTTGATCGTTCTGCTGTTGACGGCTGCCATGCCTGCCGCACCCGTTAATGCGGCATCTGTTCCCATTCCCACCTTCAAGATCGTCAGCGTAGTCCCGGGCATCTCTGTCACTATTGAAACTAAAAACTTCCCCGCCAACATGGATTTCACCGTTCGCATCGGCGAGTACGGCACCTACGCCATTGGTGGTTATGTGGTTGCTACCACGAACTCGGGCACAGGCGGTGTTTTTCAGACCACCTACACCATCCCCGATGCTTTGAAAAATAATGCCACGCTCGCAATCCGTATGGACGGCAAGCTGGGCTACTATGCCTATAACTACTTTACAAATGTCGCAGGCGGCGCTACTCCTGTGCCAACAACCACACCTGTCCCGGGCGTTACCCCTACGCCGCGTCCACCGGCATACACTGGCATTCCTACGTTCAATATTCAGGCGGTCGTCCGCGATCAGCAGGTCACTATTTTGACCAGGAATTTCCCGCCCAATCAAACCTTTACGGTGCGGATGGGTGCTTATGGCACCCGGGCTGTTGGCGGCATCGTCATTGGCACCACCGATTCAGGCGCTGGCGGTGCGCTTACCCTCACCTACGCCATCCCAGAGACGCTCAAGGGCAGCTACCAAATCGCCATCCGTATGGACAGCCCGCTGGGCTATTACAGCTATAATTGGTTTTATAACAACACCACCAATGAGTAGAAAACCATCCCCACATTGAAGAGGTGCCCGTGAAAAAGTCTAGCATCATAATTACTGCGGTTATTCTCATGCTGCTGCTTGCAACGATTTTGGTTGCCTGCTCACTGCAAAAGAAGACCCCCGAGCCCACCCCAACACAAGATTCAACGCCCTGGCTGTTCACCTCGCTGCCCACCGTGGGAGATCTTGCAGCATCACCAACGGCTGACCTTTCGGCAGCCCTGCCTACCCTGCCGCTGCCAACCCCCACCTCAGACGCGCTCATCCTGACCGCGCCAACCGCTGCCCCCACAGTTCAGATGATCGCCCCCACCCCCACCCAATCATATCCCATCTACGCCCAGGATGTGGTGAAGGCGTTCCTCTCTGCCGCGCCCGACCAGATGAGCGCCTATCTCAGCGCGGCTGCCCGCGCCAATCTGCCTGCCAGCGGCACGCTGGGCTTTTTGATGGTCACCAACCCGGTGCAGAGCTTCACCGTTCAATCCACCTCTGTCAGCGAAGCATCCGGTGGCGCAGTAGTTCTGGTGCAAATGGAAGCCGATGGCATCCAGACCATCCGCATTTTCAACCTGATTGTTGAAAACGGTGTCTGGGTTATCCACTCGGTTGATATTGCTCGCGGCTAACGCCCGCGGGTGATGGCATCTGTCATTCGCGCAACCTGAACCATGGCCTCCACATCATGCACTCGCACGATGTCGGCGCCGCGCGCGATTCCCACGGCCACGGCGGCGGCTGTGCCCTGCAGCCGCTGTTCCGGCGGCAGATTGAGCGTATAGCCAATAAACCCCTTGCGGGATGGCCCCAGCAGCACCGGGTAACCCAGCGACCGAATTTCATCCAACCGGTTGACCAGTTCCAGGTTTTGCTCCACCGTCTTCCCAAACCCAATCCCCGGATCGAGGATAATCTGATGGTCGGGAATACCCGCCGCCTTTGCCTGTGCCGCGCTCTCCTGCAGTTCATTGCACACATCGGTCAGCAAGTCGGTGTAATCCATGCCGACATAACGCCCTCCCAGGCGTTCCTGAATTTCCACGTTGGTCGGTGTGCTGCGGTTGTGCATCAACACTACCGTCGCCCCGCGCCGCGCCGCAATCTCTGCCAGCCGGGGATCGGCTCGTAGCCCCCAGACATCGTTGATCCAGTGCGCGCCTGCGCGCAGCGCGGCTTCAGCCGTCTCTGCCTTATAAGTATCGACTGAGATGATGGCATTCACCCCAGCCATCGACAGCGCTCGGATGATCGGCAGGATGCGTCCCATTTCCTCATCCGCATCCACTGGCTCTGACCCTGGTCGGGTACTCTCGCCGCCAATATCCAGAATATCGGCCCCCGCCGCCACAAACCGCCGCGCTTGCTCAACCGCAGCCTCCACGCTGGCGGCTGCTCCCAGCAGGCCATCCCCCGAAAAACTATCCGGCGTGACGTTGATGATGCCCATCACATAAGTGCGTTTGCCCCATTCCAACCGGCATGGCGGATCAAACAACTTCATCCCGCTGGTATCAACATTCTTCAGCAGCTCATTCACGGTGTACTTCAACTGCGGATGGCTTAATCCGGGGTTTAGGTCGGCCAGCGGCTGCAGTACAAACGCCCGCTCAGCCAGCCGGGGGTGGGGAATGCCCAACTCTGGTGTATCCACAACCAGGTCATCATAGAATAGAATGTCCAGGTCAATTTGCCGCGGCCCATAGCGGAAACTTGGCGTCCGCCCCACGCGCGCCTCAATATCCTTAAGGGTTTTCAATAACTCCGCTGGCTCAAGGTCGGTTTCGGCCTCAACCACCATGTTGAGAAATGCCGGCTGGTCGGTAAAGCCCCAGGGGGGCGTTTCATAGATTGGCGATGAGCGCCGCCAGTGAATCTGTGGCGATAACGCATCCAGCGCTGCCTGCAAGTTCCCCCGTCGATTCCCCAGATTGGACCCCAGTGCCAGATAAAGCGTATGCATCGCTCACCTCACGTCCTTTGAATCAACGTTGCCAGCCCTGCCATCGGGCTGAGCATCAAACCTGCTGACTGGTCCTTGCCTTGTACCGCCTCTGCTAGGCGGTTAAGCCGAAAAATGGCTCCCGGTTGTTCCGGCTGTACCCATTCGGCGGTGGCAAATGGCGGCTCCGGTGTATCTACCCAGGCCACCTGCTCGCTTTCAACCTCAACCTCGGTCAGCGCCTCTGGCAGATGATTGAAAAAATCGTGCGGGGGGCGGTGCCCGCTTAACGGTAATAACCGTGCCCGCGCTAGAATATTCCGCCCACCTACAGCAGCCGCCGAAGCCAGCAGCGCCAGAGCAGATTGCCCCTCTTGAGTTTGTCCAACCAGCATCAGGCCGCACTCTCGCGCTGCCAGGCTGCGCACCAACAAATTGACTAATCGATGATCGCCAGGGGATACCACCGGCCAGTGATACTTTTGCGCCGGGCTGTCCAAATCCATCACCGCGCCTATCTGATGCGCCTCATCAATCCACTCTGGCTTTACACCGGCCTTTGCCAGCGTCTGAGCCGCCGCCTCTGCCACTGAACTGGCTGTGCAGCCAGCAATCCAGTACGCCTCAATCATGTTTTACATGCCCCGCAGTGCGTTCAGCAGGTCAGCCAGCAGCCCATAGGCGGTAGTCTCCGGCCCGGGGTTGCTTTCCACAATGCCCAGCCCCGGCAGCACATCACTTTCAAACTGCACATAAGAGCTGGTGCCGTTGATGGCATACAGCGGCGAATCTGCCGCAATTTGCTCCGGGCGAACCCGTGCGGTGATCATTTGCGGCCCCTGCCGTTTGGCCGTGCAAACCAGCTTCCAGCGCTTCCCATTTTGGCGGGCATCTGCAATTTGCTGCGCGGTAATCTCCCGAATCCCTTCGCGGTCCACATCCTGTGGTTTTAGCGGGATTCCCATAATGACGGTCGTCAGCGCCGCCACCTTGATGGCGGCATCCCAGCCGTCCACATCTGCGCTGGGGTCGGTCTCAGTAATGCCAATGGACTGCCCGTAAATAATCGCCTCATCCAGCGTCTTACCTTCCTCCATCATCCCCAGCAGCAAGTTGGTGCACGAATTGAGAATGCCCTGAAAACCGGTCACCTCTGCTGCGGGCAATGGCCCCCGGAACAGCGAAAAAATCGGTGCGCCGTCCATCACAGCCGATTCAAACAGAAACCGCCGGCCTCGCTGCGCCGCCAGCGCCGTCAATTCCCGGTAAGCATGCACCACTGGCCCTTTATTGGCGGTAATGGCATGCATCCCCTTTTCCAGCCCCAGCCGCAGATAGTCTGCCGCAGGCTGCCCGGTGCGGTGGTTAACCGGCGTATTCTCAAACAGCACATCGGCTGTTGCTGCGTGAATAAATTCTGCCATGTCTGTCGGGGCTTCCTGCGCTGAGAGCAGACTCATCGATTGTCCGGCATTGGCCAGTTCCAGCGCACGCGGCAGGTTAATCCCGGCGGAATCAAGCGCGCGGCCGTGCCGCCCGGTGGCTATGCCCGTCACCCGGAACTTACAGCCAAATTCATCTTCCAGCAGGCGTTCCTTGCGCAGCAACAGCCGGGCAAAAGCCTGCCCAACATTACCAAAACCAACTAAAAGGAGTGAGTAGGTACGGGGCATAGAAATTCCCTTCTTTCTGTACTAAATGGGTGGCCAGGGATATGGCCGCCGGCTGCCGGGCGGTAGCGGAAAACGCTGGTCCTCCAGCAGAGAACGAATACGTTCAGCCAGTGCGCTCACCTCGGCAGCCGAGAGCAGCGCGGTCAGTTCGGCGCGCAGGGCGCTTTCAACGCCGTTCAGCATTGCCAGCACGCGCGCCAGATCACCACAGAGATCATCCGGTATCGTCTGTCCGGCAAAATCCCAGATGACGGTGCGCAGCTTGGGTTCAATATTAAAGCATAACCCATGGTCAATCAGCCACAGGTGTTCCTGGGCATCCAACAGCAGATGCCCCCCCTTGCGGTCAGCGTTGTTCAGCAGCAGGTCAAAAACTGCAGCCGGGCGCAGCCTCTCGTGTTCTTCCGGGCTGAAACTAAAGTAGTGCCGGTTAGGGTCATGCTCAATAAAAACTTGCAGCGATCCTGGTCCCAACGGCGCCTTGCGCCGCCGGTAGATGGTGGGCGGTACCAAGCCCCAGCCCAGCGCTTCGCTCAGGCAGTAAGCTGCAGCTTCCCGTCGCGCCAGCGTGCGGTGTGGAAAATCCCACAGCGGCTGCTCCCCGCGAATGGGTTTATAGACCGTCAGCAGGCTCTGCCCATCCAACGAAACCCGTGCTAGGAAGGTATAGTTTGATCCGCGCGCAAACTGCCCCTCTAATTCCACGTCGCCGCGGCGCAGAATATTCAGCACCTCTGATTCGGACTCAATGCTTATGCCCATTTTTCTTCGGGCAAAAATGCCCCGCCGGATCCATCGGCTCTCCGCACTGCGGGCAAATGGCCCGCCCGCGGTTGGTTAACTCAATGCCCCAGCTCGCCATACGGCGCAGTTGGGTTCGGCTGCACCAAAAGCGGACCACCGCCGCATCTTCAGTTGACATCTCCCCCGTGAGAATTTCCCGCGCAACCAGGCAGATCAAATCCCGCTCAGCGTCATAGGCCAGCCCCAACTCACCAACCCGGAAGAGCACATCCACCGGCGGCACAATCCGCATTTCAGCTTCGTGGTATTGCGCCTCTGCTGCCTGCAGGTCAGGGAACTGGCTGCCAATTTCGGCTAAAAATTCTTCTACCCCAATTGCCAGGGTTTGAATCTGGATTTTTTCCACCACCAGACTGATCACCTGCTCGCCAGCCGCGCCTTGAAGATAAAAAACACGCTGCCCCGGCTGTCCAATGGCATCGGTGGTCAATCTGCTGACGGGATCAAGGTCAATTTCCTGTGGCATAGCGGCATCCTTGGATTAGATAATTGGCTCCATGCCAAGTATACCAGAAAGCGCCCCGAACTTTATGCCCCCAATTCGTTTCCCCGCCACGACAGTCCCTCACAGACATAATCCGTGCCCAGCAGTTCGGGCAGCAGCGCCGCCAGCTTTTCAACCGCTCCAGTGGTAATGAACCGTGACGGGGTGATTTCCACATTGCCAGCGCCTGACAACTGGTACTGCTCAATCAGCCGCGCCGTCTGTCTCGCCACTGCCGGTGCCGGGTCAATCACCCGGACGCTTGGCCCGGCAATCGTCTCAACCAGCGGAATGACAAACGGGTAATGGGTGCATCCCAGCACAACCGTATCGATCCCCTGTGCCAGCATGGGTTGCAGTGCCTGTTCCAATATCTGGCGTGTCTCCGTTCCGGTTAAGTTCCCGGCTTCAATTTGCTGCACCAGTCCAGGGCAGGTGTTTTGCAGCAGGGTCACGCCCTGCCCAAACCGTTCAACCACTGAGGCATACAAAGCCCCCTGGAAGGTCGCTGGGGTTGCCAGCACCCCCACCACGCCGGTCACAGTCTGTTCTGCGGCTGGTTTGACCGCGGGTTCCATGCCCACAAACGGAATATCCGGGAACGTGGCTCGCAGGGCATGCAGCGCCGCCGCTGACGCCGTGTTGCACGCCACTACAATCAGACGCGCGCCCTCGCCCAGCAAATATCGGGTAATGCTTTCAGAAAACTGGCGCACTTCTTCCAGCGGGCGCGGCCCATACGGCACGTGCGCCTGGTCAGCCATGTAAATCAGGGGGTGTTCAGGCAGAATCCTTTGGATGGCGCGTACCACCGACAGCCCGCCCACACCCGAATCAAAAATCCCAATCGGTGCGGCAGTCATAGGCTCAGGCAGCAGCCGCCATCAAGGCCTCAAAGAGCCGCCGCATTGCCGCATCATCCTGCAGCCATTCCGGGTGCCACTGAACGCCAATGGCAAACCGGTGCCCGGGCACTTCAACCGCTTCAATCAAGCCGTCTGGTGCTGTACCGGTCAGTTGCAGCCCTGCAGCCAGATCCCAGATGCCCTGGTGGTGCAGGCTGTTCACGCCAACCTCGTCGCTTTGCATCAGTCCCGCCAGCCGGGAATTAGCCATCACCTTCACAGTATGAGACCGCCGGTCGCGTGGCCAATCCGGGTACCAGTCGTGTTTTTCGGCTCCCTCACGCTGATCCGCTATATCCGTGTACAGCGTTCCACCCAGCGCCACATTCATCACCTGAATCCCCCGGCAGATGCACAAAAATGGCTTGTCTTCTTTGACCGCACGCTGTAAAAAGGCAATTTCAAAGTCATCGCGCGGCTCATCAATGCCGCCCACGCGGGGGTGGGGCAGCCCATTGAAACGCGCCGGGTCAACATCATCGCCGCCAGTAAATAAAATCCCATCCAACCGTTCCCACAGAACATCCCAGGTCTCTTTGGGTGCGATGGATGGCAGCAGCACTGGCGTACCGCCGGCCGCCTGTACCGCCCGCAAATAAGATTCAGACAGCGTCATGGTGTGAAATGGATTCTTGGGGTTGGCAACGCGGTTGGTTGTGATTCCAATCAAGGGATGCATGGGGGCCTCGCAGTTCGCAGCAGCTTAGAATATGGAAAAAGGGCGCAACCATCTGGCTGCACCCTGCTGAGTCAGCAAATCCACACAGAGTCTCTTACGAGAACTTCTGCTTGAGGCGGGCGCTCTTCCCAGTGCGGGTGCGCAGGAAGAATAGGCGAGCGCGGCGGATTTTGTTATGGCGTTCCACCACAACTTTGTCAATCCGGGGTGAGCGCGTCAGGAACGTGCGCTCCACGCCGATGCCATTGGAGGCCACACGCCGAACGGTAAATGTCGAGTTGGCGCCGTTGTTGTGCACCATCAGTACCGTGCCGCGGAACTCCTGAATACGTTCGCGGGTGCCTTCGCGAATCTTCACATGCACACTGACTGAATCGCCGGTCTGCAGATGCGGAATATTGGGGTTTACGGGGGCTTCCAGAGCCTTAATTATGTCTTCCATTTTTGTAACCAATCCTTACCCGATTGTAAAATATTGTGTTCCTTGGTAGCGCGAGGCCAGATTATAACACGGCATTTGATTGCGGACAAGGTCTTGACGGATATTCTGGAATGAGTACAATAAGACCTATTGGGGCGGTGGCGGAATAGGCAGACGCAGCAGACTTAAAATCTGCCGGCCGAGAGGCTGTGTGGGTTCGACCCCCACCCGCCCCACAGATGACTAGAGGCTGTACCATCCGGTGCAGCCTTTGTCTTTCGGGCTTGATTTTCTTCCCATTTTCATCCATAATCAGGTTCAGATTAGACGATTAATTTCTGGCGCTGAAAGGAGCGAATTTCATGACTTCCCGGCCATTTACCCCTACAAAACTGAAGCGGCGCATGCCTGTTCCCTCAGATATTGAGATTGCACAGGAAGCCGAATTAAAAC
>JAGOFZ010000275.1 GCA_017996955.1 Longilinea sp. | reverse complement strand
GGCCCGGAGATCATCCGGGATTTGATGGCATTTCGGAGCTATATCCAGCGGTGGCAGGCGGCTGTGCTGCTGCCGGTGGATCAACTGGTGCTGACGATTGCAACCGATATTTTTGGCAATCCGTCTGACCTGGCGATGTCGCATAAGCTGGCGCTGCTGCTGGAGCGCGCCGGAGCGCTGCACCCCGAATGGCAGTTGCCCGATTTTGCCAACGAACTGGGAGAGATTTCACGCAACCGGCGCAAGCTGCTGGGGTTTGGCGAAGAAGACAGCGGGTTTGACCCCGACCGACACCGAGGCAAGGTGGTGGTGGCAACGATTCATAAGGCCAAGGGGCTGGAGTGGGATCGGGTTTATTTGATGTCGGTGAATAATTATGATTTTCCGGGCGCGCAGCCTTATGACCGGTACATCAGCGAGCGCTGGTATGTGCGCGGATCGTTGAACCTGGAAGCTGAGGGTTTGGCACAGTTAGAAGCACTGATCCGCGGGGATGTGGCGGGGATATACATGGAAGAAGGGGCCGCCACGCAGGAAGCCCGGTTTGATTACAGCGCCGAACGGCTGCGGCTGCTGTACGTTGGCATCACCCGGGCAAAGCAAGAGCTGATTGTGACCTGGAACACGGGAAAAATTATCAAGAGTGAAGCGCAGCCAGCCACTGCACTGGTGGAACTGCAAGCCTTCTGGGAGAAAAAACATGCCGCTGCCGGGTAATTTTCATTTCAGCCAGAACAACCTGCAGGATTTTGTGGACTGCGCCCGGCGGTTTGAACTGCGGCATTTGCTGAAGCTGGCCTGGCCGGCGCCGCAAACAGAGCCGGTGCTGCAGGCTGAGCAGGATATGCTGCTGGGCAATCAGTTTCATCATCTTATTCACCAACATCAGATTGGGCTGGCCGCAGAAACACTGCTGCCCGGCGACCTGCAGCTGCGGAACTGGTGGCAGGCATACCTGGATTATGCACCTCACCAGCTGCCGGGGCAGCATTACCCAGAATTTACCCTCAGCGCGCCCTTTGGCACCCACCGGCTGATTGCCAAGTTTGATTTACTGTGCATTGTGCCGGGTGAGAAAGCTGTCATCGTGGATTGGAAAACCTCACGGCGGCGGCCCAGTCACAATACCCTGATGGAGCGTATTCAGACCAGACTGTACCGGCTGCTGCTGGTAGAGGGCGGCGCCTATTTGAATGGCGATCAGCCTATTCAGGCAGAACAGATTGAAATGATCTACTGGTTTGCCAACGAGCCCCAAAATCTGGAAAAGCTGGCTTACAGCCCGGTGCAGGCAGAGGCAGACCGGCAGGAAATTCAGGCGCGAATTGAGGAAATTGTCCAGCTAAGCCATTTAGAGCGGCCGTTTCCGCTGACGCTGGATGAACGGCGGTGCGCCTACTGCAATTACCGCTCACTTTGCAATCGGGGAGAGCGTGCGGGAAGCGGCGAGATGGACGAATTTGAGCTGGATGACGGACCGCTGACCCTGGACTTTGACCAGATTGGTGAGATTGCTTTCTGATGAGCGCAGCGACGATCTGGATTGAGCCGGCGCCGGTGGAGGTGCCCGCTGAATTGGCCGAATTTGTGGGGGGGCATGCGCTCATCAGCGAAGCACTGGTCCGGCGAGGGATTAAAAGCATTGAGGCCGCGCGGCGATTCCTGTTTGCCGAGCATTACCCGGTCACCGATCCGCTGGAGCTGCCCGACCTGGGCAATGCGGCTGAACGGATGATGCAAGCGCTGAAGAACGGCGAGCGGATTGGGGTTTGGGGAGATTTTGATGTGGATGGGCAGACTGCCACCACCCTGCTGGTTGCGGGGCTGCGAGCGCTGGGTGGCAGCGTTATTCATCATATCCCGGTGCGAGGACGCGAGACGCACGGAATTCAACTGGCGGCGCTGAAAGAATTTCTGGCGCAGGGGGTTGAAGTTATCCTGACGTGCGACACGGGCGTCACAGCGCACGAATCAATAGACTATGCGCAGTCTATGGGCGTGGATGTAGTGGTTACGGATCATCATACGCTGGCAGAAACGCTGCCCGCGGCGCGGGCGGTTGTCAACCCGCAACGGCTGGCAGAAGGGCATCCCCTGCGAACCTTGTGCGGCGCGGGAGTGGCCTATCAACTACTGGTGGAAATCTGCCAGCAGGCAGGCAGGCCAGAGGTCGCTGCAGATCAGCTTGACCTGGCAGCGTTGGGAACTGTGGCGGATCTGGCTATTTTGACCGGCGACAGCCGTTGGATTGTGCAGAAAGGCCTGGAGCGGCTGCGAGAACACCCCCGCCCGGCAATTCAGGCGATGCTGGAACTGGCCGGCGCACAGGCAGAACAGCTCAATGAACAGCATATCAGTTTTATGCTGGCGCCGCGCCTGAATGCCCTGGGACGGCTGGATGACGCCAATCCAATTGTGGATTTTTTGACCGCCAGCGAAATTGCCGCAGCGCGCCAGATGGCAGTGCACCTGGAAGGGCTGAACGCCCAACGCCGGCTGCTGTG
>JAGOFZ010000274.1 GCA_017996955.1 Longilinea sp. | reverse complement strand
AGCTGGCCTCCTATCAATAATGGATCAAGACTTGGATCTTGAGTTTGCCCAGCGACAGCATGTCGCCATGGCTGAGGGGAAAATCGCCATTGGGGATGATTTTTTGTCCATTGACCCGGGTGCCGTTGGAAGAGCCCAGGTCCACCATGACAACCCGCTGGCCAATAATTTTAATGGCAGCGTGCAGCCGGGAAACCCCCAGGGTGTAGGCGTCATAGGATGAAAGGTCAATATCGGGCAGAATGGGCTGGCCTTCGGCGGCTCGCCCCAGGGTGAACTCGGTGCGGCCTTCAAGCGGGATCACCTTGCCGGCTTCGAGGATGTGAAGCGAGACAATGGCGTCGCCCATGCCAGAGACGGGCGGGATGGGGGCGGCTTCAGCCGGGGCGCCGGGGAGATCTGCCGTAGAAGGGCGGATGGATTGGGTTGTGAGCGTGTCTGCCAGGTTGATCTGGGCGCCACACTCACTGCAAAACATAGCACCGGGCAGTTCGTGATGATGACAGTTGGGGCAAATAATCATAATTCCATTACTCCGATCCGGGCGACATGAGCAGGGCGCGGGTGCCGTACTTGACGCGCTTGCTGCCTTCTTCGCTAAATTCATGATTCTGCTGGATATGCTCTGCTTCCATTAAAACTGTATGGGCCAATTTGCGATCACCCTGGGCCAACAGATGGGTGGCGAGATGCTGTAGGTGTTGGGCGGCATCGGTAATTTGGCCGGCCGCAACCTCGGCATGGGCTTTTTCCTGCAGGCGGTAGAGAGTGAGGCGGGAAATCGCATCAATGACGGCAGGGGGCGGGGGTTCCAATTCGATGGTTGAAAGCACCGGGCGTTTGATATCCAGTAAGATGCGGCCCGCGCGGTTGGTGAGAGAAGGGATATCCAACTGGATCTGGCCATGCATAAAATTAATCTCTTGTGCGCCCTGGGAGAGCGGCTCCACCAAAAATTCCAGCAGCAGGCTGGCACTGCGACCGTATTGCAAGGATCCAAGCGAAAAGCTGTGCTCGGCAGGCAGCGGGCCGACATCGGGGCGCAGCCGAAAGACATAACGCAGCAGCACGTTGGGATCTGATTGGAAGGCCAACTTCATGCTGTGGGCATATTGGACCTCGAGCCCGCGAATTTTCTTGTCAAAGAAGTTTTCCAACTCGCGCGCTGAATTAATCAGGTAGGTGTTGCCGCCCGAAAAACTGGTCAAGCGGTCAAGGAAAACATCGTTCCACTCGCTGCCAATGCCCAGGGCGCTGGTGGCGATATTTTCCTGGGCGGCGCGTTCAGCCAGGTTGAGGGCGGGGGCTTCGTCGCCATAAGTATGGCCATCGGTCAGTAAGACCAGATGCCGGTTTGCCCGAGAATCACCGTAGCGCGTCAACAGGCTATAGCCAGCCTCGAGGCCGCGGAAGATTTCGGTTGCGCCGCCGCACTGCACCATGCTGATTTGACTTTCGAGGCGGCTGATATCGGCCACTCGCATGGGGGGCAAAAAGACCTCGGCGCGGTCACTGAAAAGCACCAAAGAGAGGACATCATGCGGGCGAAGCTGGCGGACCAACTGGACAACGTTGGCTTTGACCATGTCCATGCGTTCGCCGCGCATGGAGGTGGAGCGGTCAATGACCAGGCAGAGGTTGACTGGCGGGGTGCGGGTTGTGTCCAACTCGGCAGTGCAGGTCAGATCTAAAAGGACATAAAAAAGCTGCGCTTCGCCAATAGCCGGGACAGCCGGGCGGCTGTATTTTACGTTCAGGCTGATATCAGGGCGAGCGCGCAAGCCGGCAGGCAAGCCGGCATCATAATCTGCCCGGCGGCGGGGATTTGAAAGGACATCATAAGCCGTTTGAATTTGAAGGAAAAGTTCCTGTGCTTTGGGATCAGGGTTAATATCGGGGTGCAGGCGGCGGGCGGCTTCAAAATACGCAGTCCGTATCTCTTCGGGCGTGGCATCAATGGTCAGCCCCAAGGCGTTATAGTAATCTGCACCTGATGGCATCTGCTCCCCCAGCTATAAGAATTGAACCAGAATCACGCTGATATTGTCTGGTCCACCGGCGTCATTGGCGGCTTCGACCAGTTTATGGCAGGCCTCGGTTGGATTGGATGACTGCTGAACGATCTTGAGCAAGTCATCTTCGGGCAAGACGCCCCACAGACCGTCGCTGCAGACCATCAGATAGCCCGGGTGGGGCATCATGCGGTTTTCGATGTCGGGGCGGAAGGGTTCAGTCTGCCCCAGCACGCGGTAAAGCACGTTTTTGTTCGGATGGTTGACCGCCTGTTCCTCGGTGAGCTGCCCCAGTTCTACCAGACGATGCACCAGGGAATGATCTTGAGTCAGGGGGCGGATGCGGCCATCGGAATAGATGAAATAGGCGCGGCTGTCGCCCACGTGGGCGATGGTGATTTGCTCGCCCAGCAGGAGGGCAGCCGTGAGGGTTGTGCCGCCGCCGGGGGCTTTGCGCAAGACAATCTGATGTGCTTCACGGACGCCGGTTTCCATCATTTCCTGCA
>JAGOFZ010000031.1 GCA_017996955.1 Longilinea sp. | reverse complement strand
CCCAGGCGGGTAACGCCAACCGGGCGACCTGGCCGAACCTCGTTGGATTCCAGCACGGCATACCATTGATTGCGGATCATGTGTTCTCCGGAGACATAAAAATACACTTCGATTATAATCCCAATGCCGTGCGCTGGCGCGGCCAGACCGGAGGAGTTTTGAACCGGGTTTGTCTCAATATTCCAATGGAGTCAATCTTATGAACCTTGCTCAATGGGGCAAAATTGCATTAATGGTTGTTTTAACGCTGGTCTCTGGACTGGGTGATTCGCAGGGCTTTATCCATGCAGCGCGGGTGTGGACCGGCAGCAAGTTTAATTGGAATGAGGCGCTGCTGTGCCTGGGTGGATTCACATTTGGGATGATTGCTTACTGGTTTGTCATCCGCCTGATGAATGATTTTGGCATCACTTCACCGGAACTGCAAACCATCGGCTGGTTTGCTGCCACCATCATTGGCGTGGCGCTGTTCAGCGGTGATTTCTTCAAATGGCAGCGATTGGACCAGGGCATTGCCATTGCCGCGCTGGTTGCGGTGGCGTGGCTGGTGGTACGAAAAGGGCATTAGGCCGCTGAAGCGCGATACGCCGCCAGGGTACGTTCACGAATTGATGCGTGGTCCACAATTGGCGCAGGGTAGTCGTGGTCAATGCGCACGCCACAGGCTGATTGAACGGACGGGGGCATCAGCCAGGGGGCGTGGATATACTTGTCTGGGACAGCCATCAGTTCAGGCACCCAGTGGCGGATGAATCGCCCGGCGGGGTCAAATTTTTCGCTTTGCAGCACCGGGTTGAAGATGCGGAAATAGGGGGCGGCATCGGCGCCAACGCCAGCCGTCCACTGCCAGCCGCCGTTATTGGCAGCGGGGTCGCCATCCACCAGGGACTGCATGAACCAGCGCTCACCGAGCTGCCAGTTGATGAGCAGATCTTTGACCAGGAAAGAGGCCACAATCATGCGGGCGCGGTTGTGCATCCAGCCCAGCGCGGCAAGCTGGCGCATAGCAGCATCCACCACCGGGTAACCGGTGAGGCCCGCCTGCCAGGCCTGTAAGTCGGAGGGAGCATTGCGCCAGGGGATGCGGCGCAGTTCGGGATTGAGGGCGGTTTTGAGGACATGGGGATAATGATAGAGAATGGCGTGGTAAAACTCACGCCAGATCAGTTCATTGAGCCAGACTTCGGCGCCCGGGGCGGCACTCTGTCGGGCAGAAAAAGCGGTGTGAGCCGCCTGGCGCGCCGAGAGCATACCCAGGCGCAGGTATGGCGAAAGCGTCGAGGTGCCGTCCAGGTCGAGCCGGTTGCGGGCGTCAGCATAATCAGACAGCGGTCCGGTGGCAAAATCTACCAGGCGGCGGCGGGCTTCGGCTTCACCCGCGGGGAAGGTGGCTGGGGGGCTGGCTGTGGGAATGGGCAGCGAGGTGAGATCCGGCGGGATGGGCGGAAGCGCAGCCGGGGCTGGGGTCGGGGAGCCAGGGAAGGGCAGGGCCTTCCAGGCTCGGCTGAAGGGGGTGAACACGCGATAAGGTAGGCCGTCTGCTTTGAGCACATGGGCAGGGTGAAAAACCGTCAGACCCAGCACATGCTCCAGCGGCAGTTGGGCCGCCACTGCGGCATCACGGGCGCGGGCATAGGGGCTGTAATCTTCTTCGGCGATGATGCGGGTGGCGCCGATCTCAGCCAGCAGGCGGGCCAGTTCGACCTCCGGCTGACCCTGACGCAGGATCAGGCGGCTGCCGCGGGCGCGCAGGTCGGCATCCAGGGCGCGCAGACCATCAAAAAGAAAAGCCTGCCGCAAAGGGGCAGGCTGATTGAGTAAATGGGGGTCGAGAATGAAGACCGGGACAACCCCGGCGCCAAACGACAGAGCGCGCTGCAAGGCAGGGTTATCGGCCAGGCGCAGGTCGCGGCGCAGCCACCAAAGGACAGCCGCCATCAGCCGCCCTGCCCAACTCCGTAGAGGCGCTTGTGAATGGCGCTGAGGGCGCGCACCTGTTCGGCGGCATGGTAAGAGGAGCGCACCAGGGGGGCGCTTTCAACCCAGCTAAAGCCAATGCCCAGGCCGTACTCTTTTAGTTCGGCAAATTCTTCAAGGGTGTAGTAACGCGCCATGGGTAAATGCTTGCGGCTGGGCTGCAGGTACTGCCCGATGGTCAGAATTTGCACGCCCCAGGTGCGCAGGTCGTCCATCACAGCCTTGACTTCGTCCAGCGTCTCACCCAGGCCAACCATGATGCCCGATTTGGTGAGGATATCGGGGTCCATGCGTTTGGCGTTGGTGAGGGTGGCGCGGGCCCAATCGTAATGATCCTGCGGCTGGACGGTTTTGAAGAGCCGCGGTACCGTCTCGACATTGTGATTCAAAATCTCGGGGCGAGCCTCCACAACCATGCGCAGAGCTTCAGCCGAGCCTTTGAAGTCGGGGATGAGGACTTCGACCGAGCAGCCGGGGCGCAGTTGGCGGATGCGGCGAATGACCATGGCAAAGATGGGGGCGCCGCCGTCCCGGCGGTCATCACGATTGACGCTGGTAATGACGGCATGCTGCAGTTCCATGGATGCCACCGCCTGAGCCACGCGCTCCGCTTCAAGCCAATCGAGCGCGGGGGGGCGGCCGTGTTGGATGTCACAAAAGCCGCAGGTGCGGGTGCAGACATTGCCAAGCATCAGGAAGGTGGCGGTGCCGGAGCCCCAGCATTCGCCCATATTGGGGCAGGCAGCTTCTTCGCAAACGGTATGCAGCGATTTGCGACGCATGAGCGCCTGGAGCTGCTCATAAGTTTCGCCGCTGGGGGCGCGCACTTTAATCCAGGAGGGCCGGCGCAGCGGGGTTGTATCCACTGTTTCCGGATTTACGCGGGCACGGGTAGGTTCAGGTGTCATGGGTTGGATTATAGCCGTTCCGGGGGAGTGAATCAAGTGAGGAAGCTTGGACAGGCTAAGACGGGGTTATTCAATTTCGCCGCGGCGGCGCAAGGTGATGAGGATGAACAGGTAGATCAGGCCAATGATGGGATATTGGAGCGTCAGCCCGCGCCCCACCAGTGGGCCATACAACAGCCCGGCGATGGTGATGCCCAATTGCAACCAGATGACAGTCCGGCTGCGGTTGGTCATCAGGCGGTAGCCGACGAAATTGGCAGCCGCAAATGCCAGGTTGAACAGGCCATCGGCGAGATAGGTGGGGTTGAAACCGCTGACCAGGCCCAACAGGTTAATCAACCCCATGATCAGGCCAAAGACTGCGGTGAGCAGGAAAAGGTTGTGCATGGCACGGTAGAGCGCGCCAGGCTTGGTGGATGTGGACACGCAGGTAATTATATCAGAACTGCAAGCGTTCCAATTTCAACCTTGATGAGCTCATCGATCAACTGTGCCAGAGTATTCTTTCAGCCACTGAAGAATATCCTGCTTGACCTGTTTCCAGGTGATCTTCTCAAGCAATATTGGATCTGGTTCTTTCTCGGCATCATCAAAATAAGCCAGTCCATATAGAACCGGGCTGATATCACTGACATTGAATTTTTTCTGAAAAAGGTCCAGAGCATCGGCCAACGAGCAATGACGGCCAAGCAACAAGCAGGTGTCATAAAAATCTTTGCGGGTGCCGCGCTGTGCGATGGCAGATAATTTCATACATACCAGATCATCCAGGCTGGCGAGGGCCGTCTGGTTAACAGGCCAAACCTCCAACGGGTTTAGCAAAGGATAGCAGAATTCGATGAAACTGAGGCGCACATTGCCAATCTGACCATAAAGGGTTCCAGGTGCGAATTGGCCAGTTTCGAAAGGTGCGCCAGTTTCTCGTAAGTGCTGCGCCAAAGCTAAAACATCAGGAATGTGCGCGGCTGTAAACCAATCTAAATCCACAGATTGGCGATGACCATAGTAAATTGCAAGGGCTGTGCCACCCGCCAGATAATATCCCTGTTCTGCAAGCCAACCCCCTATCTGGGCCAGCACGTTTTCCTGTTCGCGGTTTAAACCGATGTTTGTAAAGTTCATCGCGCCAGCCTTCCTTCCCAGGATTGAGATGCTGCTGTCCGTACCCAATGAGACACCCTGTCATGAGGCAGATCCAGAACTACCTCCCACAGGCGCAACTGTCGCGGCTGAAGGCCGGCGCCATTGTGCTGCTCAAGCCACTGACGCAGCGCGGCATCACCCAGTTCTGCCCTCAGCCAACGGATTGCTTCCCAGCTTCCCGTCTGGAGCAAACGACGAATGATAAAATCGGGCTGCTCACTGAATGTCAATGCAGAAAAATCGCAATCCCAGAAAAATACCTTTAGAAAGGCGGGTAAGGTTGCATTCATAAAATAAAGTGTACTCCAGATTAATCCCTTGCGCAAATGAAACCACTCGGACAACGGGTTAAACAACCTGCGCTCCAGAGCATTTAGGGGATTTTTGCAAAACTCAAGTAATTACGATTGACCCTATTAATAAAAGCTGTGTGACCATCGCTTGACAAGCCGCGAGACTCCGCTATAATCAAGGCATATTCAACAACCCACCCGGGGATGGGTTCTGGTCCACCTTTCAGAGAGTCAGCGGCTGGTGAAAGCTGACAGGAGCGCCAAAACCTTCCACCCCGGTCGCCGTGCAAACGGCGGGTTGCCTGCGCCGGGGCCAAGGTCCGAAGCAGGCCGGCGCAAACCGTTATCCCCCAATGAGGCCGCACGGGCGGCAAAAGCAGGTGGCACCACGAGCAGTCCCCCCCTCGTCCTGCACGAGTGTGGGGGCTTTTGATTTCTGTTCAGGAGGCTTTTATGCTCGACATCAATCTCATTCGCGAACAGCCTGACGTGGTGCGTCAGGCGCTGAAGATCCGCCAGATGAACCCTGGCGTGGTGGATGATCTGCAGCAGATGGACGCGCGCCGGCGCGCCCTGATTACCGAAGTGGAATTGCTGAAGGCGCAGCGCAACGCGGTTTCGAAAGAAATTGGAAAATCCAAAGACGCGGCTGAACGCCAGGCTAAAATTGAGGCGATGCGTCAGGTTGGTGACCAGATTGACGCGCTGGATGCACAGGTCAAGCAGGTGGACGAGGAACTGCAAGCGCTGGTGGCTTCCATCCCCAACCTGCCGGACCCTGAAACGCCTTACGGGCTGAGCGACGCCGACAACGTGGTGCTGCGGCAGGTTGGTGAGATTCCGACGTACGACTTCACCCCCATCCCGCACTGGGACCTGGCGCCCCAACTGGGCATTCTGGACATGGAACGCGGGGTCAAGATCACCGGCTCGCGCTTTTATGTGTTGAGCGGTGCAGGGGCCCGGTTGCAGCGGGCGTTGATCGCCTGGATGCTGGACCTGCACATCCGCCAGGGATATACCGAAAAATATACGCCCTTTATGGTACGCGCGGGCACCCTGTTTGCCTCGGGCCAACTGCCCAAGTTTGTGGACAACCTGTACCACGACATTGAAGAAGATCTGTGGATGGTACCAACCGCCGAAGTGCCGCTGACCGGGCTGCACATGGAAGAAATTCTGGAAGATGGCAGCCTGCCGCTGCGTTATACGGCTTATACTCCCTGCTTCCGGCGGGAGAAGATGAGCGCCGGGCGCGACGTGCGCGGCATCAAGCGCGGGCACCAGTTCGACAAAGTGGAGATGTACATCTTCTGCCGGCCAGAAGAATCGGAGCGCGAGCTGGAAAAGATGCTGGCAGACGCCGAAGCTACCTGCGCCGGGCTGGGACTGACCTACCGGATTCTGCGGCTGTGCAGCGGCGACCTGGGCTTTAATGCCCGGGTGACCTATGACCTGGAAGTCTGGTCGCCGGGGTGCGGTGAATGGCTGGAGGTTTCGTCGGTCTCAAATGTGGGCGATTTTCAGGCGCGGCGCGCCAATGTTAAATATCGCCCTGCAGATGGCGGCAAAACCCGGCTGGTGCACACACTCAACGGGTCGGGGTTGGGGCTGCCGCGGACATTGATTGCCGTGATGGAGCATTATCAACAGGCTGACGGCTCCATTGTGGTGCCCGAAGTGCTGCGCCCGTGGATGGGCGGCATCGAGCGGATCGAAAAACCGGAATAGCCCAAAGCGCTTTTATGGTAAACTGAAGCCATGGAAAACCTCGGCCAAATTGCACTGCAGATCATTATCCTGGCGGTTATGCTGCTGGGGCTCTTCAGCCTCCTGACGATGGTTGTGCCCGGGCTGACGATCATCTGGGCGGCGGCGTTGATTTACGGACTGGTCACCGGGTTCACCTGGGGCAGCGGGATCATCTTCGCCTTCATCACCCTGTTTATGATCGGCGGCAACGTGGTGGACAACATCATGATGGGCGCCGGAGCGCGCCAGCAAGGCGCAAGCTGGATGGCAATTATTGTTGCCCTGCTGGCTGGCGTGATTGCGGGCATCTTCTGGACGCCATTTGGCGGGCTGGCTGTGGCGCTGGCTGCCATTTTCATCGTGGAATGGATTCGACAAAAGGACTGGCGCAAGGCCTGGGATTCAACCCGTGAGATGGCGATGGGCTGCGGCTGGGCCGGGGTCATCCGGTTCACCATAGGCATGGTGATGATTGGCCTGTGGTGGCTGTGGGCGTTTGTTATCAACCGCTAAACGAAAAGCGGCAGGTAAAAAGCCTGCCGCTTTTTTGATTCATCCTGACTCAGGCCTTGCGGCGAGCCAACAGGGCCAGGTAAAGCGCCACTGAACCGGCTACCGCGGCATTGAGCGATTCGACTGCCGGGGACATGGGCAGGCGGATGCGCAAATCACAGGAGCGCGAGACCAGCAGGCGCATGCCTTCGCCCTCGCTGCCAACCACCAGCACCAGGGGGCCATCGAGCCGGGTCTGTTCCACCGGCTGCGAATCAGGACCGCTCTCCAGGCCGATGACCCAGGCGCCAGCCTGCTTGAAGGTGGTCAGCGCCTGGGCCAGGTTAACCTGGGCAACGCGCAGATGTTCAGCCACCCCGGCAGAGGCGTGGATTGCCGCGGGGGTAATGGTGGCGGTATGGGCCAGGGGGATGATGACGCCATGCACCCCCACCGCGCCAGCTGTGCGGAGCAGCGTGCCTACGTTTTGGGGATTTTGCAGCGCGTCGAGGGCCAGCACAAACAGCGGCTCGCCCGATTTTTCGGCGGCGGCGATGATTGCGGGCACATCGCTGTACATGTAGCCGCTGGCCTGCAGCGCCACACCCTGATGGCTCTCAGGGCCGTTTGCCAGGGCATCCAACTGCTGGCGAGGGACGCGCTCAACCTTCAGACGGCGCTCACCAGCCAGCCGGGTGATCTCTTGCAGGCGGGCTTTCTCTTCCAGGCCGGTGGCCAACAGCAGGCGAAAAAACTGCCGCCGGTTGGCCTTCAGAACCTCATAAACCGGGTTACGTCCGGTGATCCATTCTTTCATTTAAATTATCATCCAATCGTTCATGGTAATTTGATACACACCTGCACAATAGGAAATTTGCTCATAGGTCACCCGCAGCCCCAGGGCCTGGATCGCTGGAACCATCAGGCTGGCTGTCCAGTACAGTTCAGCTTCCCAGTCGCCGCCGGCGCGCTGTTCTACAGCCGGCCAATCGGTTGGCTCGGCTACGCCGAGGTCGGCAATCAGCAGGCGGCCATCAGGTTTTAACCGCCGGGAAACCAGATCCAAGATCAGGGCAAGCTTCTGCTGATCTTCAAAATGGTGGAAGACATAGCCCGAGACAATGCGGTCAAAACGCTGTGACCATTCGGGCAACCAGGGCTGGCGCAGGTCGTGGAGAGCGAAATGTGCCTGCGGCAGGCGGGCACGGGCTTTCTCCAGCATGGGGGCTGAAAAGTCGGTACACCACAGGTCACAGCCAGCCGCTGCAAAGCGTGCAGCGAGCAGTCCCGTGCCTGTGCCAAGGTCCAGCACCGTCAGGCCGGATTGGACTGCGGCGCGGGCGAAGACTGTCTCAAGGACGCGGGCATAGCCTTCAAAAGGGAAGCCTGTGCTGTTGGCTACGCTGTCATCATAGGATGCAGCCCAATCATCAAAGCCAGCCGGTGGATAGGGATCTTCCATGCGGCGATCAACGGCTCCAGCGCCAGGAGGAGCCTTCTTTGCTGTCTTCGATGGTTACACCGAGTTCAGTCAACCGGTCGCGGATGCGGTCTGAGAGCGCCCAGAGTTTTTGCTGGCGTAATTCTTTGCGCAGTTCGAGCAACAGGTCAATAAAAGCATCGGCCTGACCGGTTGATTGTGCAGCGGCGCTGGTTGGGTGCAAGCCCAACACACCCATCAGTTCGCTCAGGCAGGCCTGGGCTGGCTGAAGCTGGGCATCGGTGGCGCCGGCAGCGCGGGTCTGGTTGATCACGCGGACCAGTTCAAAGAGCACAGCCAGGGCTCCGGCGGTATTGAAGTCATCATCCATCGCATCGACAAAGCCGGTCTGGGCTGTTTGCACCTGAGCCGAGAGGACATCCAATGCTGAGGCATCGGCGCCGGTTGAGCCGGGCAGGGCCGGGCGCAGGGCTGAGCGCAGGCGCTCGAGGCCGCGTTCAGCCTGCTGGGCTACGTCTTCAGTATAGGTGAGCGGGCCGCGATAGCTGGAATTGAGAATGACCATGCGGAAGACATCGCCTTCATGGTTCGCCAAAAATTCCTCAATAGTAATCAGGTTGCCCAGCGATTTGGACATCTTCTCGCCGGAGAGCTGCAGCATGCCGTTGTGGATCCAGTACCGGGCAAATTGTTTGCCGGTCAGGCTTTCGGTCTGGGCAATCTCGTTCTCGTGGTGGGGGAAGATCAGGTCATTGCCGCCGCCGTGAATATCAATCTGCTCGCCGAGGTGATGCAGATTCATGGCGGAGCATTCAATGTGCCAGCCGGGGCGGCCAGGGCCCCAGGGGCTTTCCCAGGCGGGTTCGCCGGGCTTGGCGCCCTTCCAGAGGGCAAAGTCCATCGGATTTTCTTTGAGGTCGCCGACTTCGATGCGCGCACCGGCCTGCATTTCTTCAATCCGGCGGCCCGAGAGGCGACCATAATCCGCATCATGGGTGACGCGGAAGTAGACATCGCCGCCCGCGGGATAAGCATAGCCGCGGTCAATGAGGCCCTGCACCATGCTGATAATTTGATCCATCTCCTGGGTGGCGCGGGGGTGCAGGGTGACAGGCAGGACGTTTAGATCAGCTAGGTGATGCTGGTATTCGGTGATATATTGCTCGGCCAGGCCAAAGGGATCCACGCCCATCTGGTTGGCGCGGGCAATGATTTTGTCATCTACATCGGTAAAATTCATGGCGTAGGTCACAACGTAGCCGCGGTATTCAAGATAGCGGCGGATGATGTCAAAGACCAGGGCTGACATGGCATGACCAATATGCGCCTTGTTATAGACCGTGGGGCCGCAGACATACATGCGGACGCGGCCGGGTTCGAGGGTTTCAAAATCTTCTTTACGGCGAGTCAGGGTGTTGTAAATTCGCAGAGCCATAACAAACTCCTTAGCGTTCGGGGCGATCTTCGGGGCGGCCGAAAATCATGCGGCCGGCCGCAGTTTGCAGCACTTTGGTCACGGTGACCAGAATTTCTTGATTCATGTAATCGCGGCCGCTTTCAACGACCACCATGGTGCCATCATCCATATAGCCAACGCCCTGATTGGACTCGCGGCCTTCCTGAATGACGCGCACGTTGAGGGCTTCACCGGGCAGCAGCACGCTTTTGACCGCATTGGCCAGGTCATTGACGTTGAGGACGGTGACGCCCTGCAGTTCGGCAATCCGGTTGAGATTATAATCGTTAGTCAGGATGGGACAGCGGAGCTGGCGGGCCAGAATGACGAGCTTGTCATCCACATCGCGGACGCCTTCGACATCAATATCACTGATACGCACAGGAACGCCGGGCTCCTTCTGGAGCTGAGAAAGCACTTCCATGCCCCGGCGGCCGCGCTGACGACGGAGACTGTCGGGCGAGTCGGCGATGTACTGTAGTTCAACAAGAACAAAGCGGGGAATGAGCAGGGCACCGGGCAGGAAGCCGGTGTGGGCAATATCGGCAATGCGGCCGTCAATGATCACGCTGGTGTCCAACAGGATGGTGCGGCCATCCGCAAGAGGCTCGGCAGATTTTTCGCCATCGGCAGAGGATTGCCCACCGCTTTTGGTAATGGACTGCATAACGGCAAAAATATCATTCTGGCGCATGACGAAAACCGAGACGCCAATATAGCCAAAGACCAGGACGCCAATGAACGGCAAGACGTTGCCGATTGGCTCTGGCAGTTTGGAAAGCGGAAAAGCCGCCAGGGCGGCGATAATTAAACCAGCAATGAGGCCCAGCAGGGCCGAAAAAAGCGATTGCGCCGAAAGGCGGGTGAGCAGCGAACGCAAGGCGCGCACCGGGCGCGTGGTCAGCAGTGGGGTAAGAACCAGGCCCGTCAGAGCGCCGACCAATCCAATGGTGAAGGCATATTGCTCAACCGAAAAGGTGTTGGGGTCGGGGTTGACATTGGCTGCCCGTCCCAGGGCGGTGCCCCAGTAGACGCCAACCACAGCCAATACGACCATCCCAATTAAACGCACGATAAAATCAATGCTCATCGAATAATTCCTCCTAAACCTATGATTTGTTAATGTGCTGGATAATGATGAGAAAAACTGCGCCAGAATAAAGAATGATAATAAATGAAAGACGCGCTCATCCCCAGCGGGGGCGTTTCAACCTTGATGAAACTGTACATATTGGATGATAGCACGGTGATTAAAAATAGTCAATGACGTTGACATCTGTACGGCGGCATGATACAATCCTGCCGCTTCACGCCCCCATCGTCTAGCGGCCCAGGACGCGGCCCTCTCAAGGCCAAAACAGGGGTTCGAGTCCCCTTGGGGGCACAATAAATTACTGAATTTTGATTTCAGGCAAAACAGGGGTCCCCGAGAGGGGATGATATTCGAGGCCCCTTGGGGGCACAAGAAATTTAGGATTTTAGATTTAGGATTGCTGATTTTCAGCAAAACAGTGGTCCCCGAGGGGGGATGATATTCGAGTCCCCTTGGGGGCACAAGAGATTTAGGATTTTAGATTTAGGATTGTTGATTTGTCAAATCTCATAAAGTCGTATACCTGAACCTTAACAAAAGTCTCAAAAAGTCGTATCACATAACTGCGGAGCAAAAGTGAAAGCAGGATGGGTACGATGAGCCAAAAAGGACAAACGACAACACTGGAAGAACGAGTAACGATCGCTGAGCGGACGACGGCAGGGCAAAGTAGCCGTGAAGTAGCTGGAGCGCTGGGACGCCCGTTGGCGACGGTGCGCAAATGGCGGC
>JAGOFZ010000273.1 GCA_017996955.1 Longilinea sp. | reverse complement strand
AAATAATCCAAACCGGTCTTCAAGCTTTTTATCAGACGGTTCAAACCCAATGCCGTTATCCCGGATGATGAGCTCAACCTGTCCCCCGTTGCTCCGCACTTCAACAGCGGCCTGCGTAGCGCCGGCGTGCCGGATCATATTTTCAAGGGCTTCCTGCGTCACCCGATACATGCACTGCTCCACATCAGTTGGCAGGGCTGGCAGCTCTGCCGGGTAGATAAAGTCAATCGGGATGGCTGCCCGTTCTGCCGCCGCCTGGCTGACCTTTTCCAGCGCCAGTTTCAGCCCCATATCTTCAAGCGGGCGCGCCCGCAGAGCTTTCAAGGCGCGGCGGGTTTCATCCAGTCCCACCCGGGTGGCCTGCAGCGAGTGTTCCAGCATCTCGGTTGCTTCGGTTTGCTGGGGGTCCAAAACGGTTTTGATCGCCTCCAGGGTAATCGCCAGTCCGCTCAAAGTATGCGCCAGCGTATCATGCAGTTCGCTTGCTAATCGGTTACGTTCCCGGCTGGTCGCCAGTTGATCTAATGTGCTGGCATATTGCCCCAACCGCACATTGGCTTGAACCAGTTTTTGCTGTTGATTGCGCTGGGTCTCCATCAGGTTTCCAATCACATAGCCCACAATTCCAAAAGCAAAGGCGCGCACCAGGGGCACCCCCAGCAGCGCAATCGTATCAAAATTGATGGTTTTAACCACCACCAACAGCACAATCAATTCCAACCCATTGGTGAAAACCGTGAACCCAATCACCGACTTGAGGTTATATTGCCAGGCAATTAATACCAGCGGCACCAGCAGCACCGGCAGCCACAACCAGCTGCGGCTGATGATGATATCAATGTTAGCCTGATAGGGCGCCATGAGATAAACAAAATTGTTTAACACCGGGAAAAGCGTGCTGATCGCCAGCCCAATGGGTAGATAAAACTGCTTGAGCCGCTGCTCCAGTTCGCCCCACGCCAGATAGCCCGCCAGCCCCAGATAAACCGCAAAATTCAACCAGAGTTGAAGCTGCAGCGACCACTCCCAGCCTGCATAAAGAATTGCATACGCCCACAGAATGGCAAAATATGCCATTGCAATACTGGTGAAATACTTGAATATTTTCAGCAGTCCGGGTTCAATCGGGCGGTTCATCATGATTTATCATAACACGATTTAAAACGACCTCATACAAGTTGATGACGCCCATCATCCCAACGCGTGGCGCCCGTCATGCCGGTTCATGCTGTCATGCATCTCGCCATGGCTATTGCAATGCCTTATAGTGATAGAGCAATATCTCAGGAGATAACCGCATGGATATCGCTATACAAGCCGAATCTTTGACCAAAATCTACCCCAATCAACGTGGGCTGCCCGCCCTGCGTGACCTTGATCTGACCATCCCAGCGGGCATCCTGTTTGGGCTGGTTGGCCCTGATGGCGCCGGCAAGACCACCGCCCTGCGCATTCTTTCGTCCGTCATGCTCCCCACCAGCGGCGCAGTTCATGTGTTGGGCTATGATACCCGTCGGCAGCCAGATCCCATTCGCCAGAAAATCGGCTACATGCCGCAAAATTTCAGTCTTTACCCCGATCTGACCGTCGTCGAAAATCTCAACTTCTTTGCCGATATTCAACAGGTATCCCCGGAACGTAAGCGCTCCCGGATACCTGAAATGCTGCGCTTCACCCGTCTGCAGGATTTTCAAACCCGCCGCGCCGCCAAACTCTCCGGCGGTATGAAAAAGAAGCTGGCCCTGGCCTGCGCTCTGGTGCACGAGCCCCAGATTTTGATCCTGGATGAGCCCTCCACCGGGGTAGATCCTGTTTCCCGCCGTGAACTGTGGGTGATCCTCTCGGCGGTTGCCGAGCAGGGTGTTACCGTGCTGGTTTCCACCCCATATATGGATGAAGCTGAACGGTGCCATCAGGTCGGCGTGCTTTATCAGGGTCAGATGATGGCGGTTGGCACTCCCGATGAATTAAAGCAGAGCCTGCCCTTTGAAATCCTGGAGCTGAAGGTCAGCCCGCGTAAACGGATGCGCCAGATCGCCGCTGAGACCCCCGGCGTGATTGAATGGCGCCCTGTTGGCGATACCCTCCGCCTGACCACCGCCATTGGCAGCGCCCAGACGGTTCTGCGGCAGCTCAGCAGGCGGCTCAACCAGGAAGATGTCCAGGTACACATCTTGCGCCAGACCCGCAGCACCATGGAAGATGTTTTTGTCCACCTGGTCAATATTGAACGAGGTCGCTCATGAACGCCATTGAAATTCGCCATCTCACCCGCACTTTTGGCGACTTCGCCGCCATCAAAGACGTCAGCTTCACCATCCCCCAGGGTGAGATCTTTGGTTTGCTTGGCCCCAATGGCGCCGGCAAGACCACCACCATCCGGATTCTGTGCGGCATTTTGCTCCCCACCAGTGGTTTTGCTACGGTCCTGGGCTACGATGTGACTCACAAACCCGAAGAGGTCAAATCTCGGATTGGCTACATGTCTCAAAAATTTTCACTGTATAACGATTTGACCCCGGTTGAAAATATCAACTTTTATGCTTCCA
>JAGOFZ010000030.1 GCA_017996955.1 Longilinea sp. | reverse complement strand
ACCTGGCGAAGTGGTTCGAGGAGATCTTGATGCTGGTAATGTGCAAAAAGAGCAATCAATGGAGCGTAGGAAGTGTTTGTTAGCGTCTCGGTAAAGCCAATTTTGATGTCCATAAGCTTGTTCCTTCAAGAGATAACTCAAAAGCTTTTTTTGAAGGATACACCAAATCGGCGAATGTCGCCTCCTTTCGACCGTTATGAGCAATTAGAAATGCCGTCTATTTGCATTGTCAACCCGCTTTCGGGCGCTTTTGAATAGAAATCGTCTCTATTTGCGCAAAAACAAGGTATAAGATGGCTTTTCCAAATTTAATATCCCGCCAAGTAGATTTTGTATCATATAACGCCAGGGCAATCGCACTAAAAATTTTTACCCCCATATATTGGTTTTTGTAATCCTTCCGAACTAAATATGGAGGTGTCGCTTTTTCTTAACCGCCAGATTTGGAAGTTTTCCGGGGCAAACCACCATATATGACTTTAGTGCGATTGCCCTGCATATAACGCAACCATAGTGTACACGATTTTTATCAAATCGATATATAATCATTCTTATAAGCACTGGTTTTGATATTGTTTTTGCAAAAGTAGAGAAAGGAAGGCGGGATGGCTGAGGTCACTATTGCACGAACCGGGCAATTATTGCGCCAATTGCTGGAAATAATTATGAAGCATCCTGACGGAATGCAAGCTCAGGACGCCCTTTTTGAGCTTCGTAAAAATGTGGTGCTAACCCCATATGAACAAGGAACCTACTCTTCAGGTGGTCCCAGATTTGAGAAGATTGTTCGTTTTGCCACAGTAGATTTAGTGAAAGCCGGTTGGCTGATCAAAGATAAAGGTCGCTGGATGGTTACTGAAGATGGGCGGAATGCTTATCGCGACTATAAAGATCCTGAACAATTTTATCGAACTGCACAGCAGCTATACCGCAAATGGCGGAAAAGTCACCTTGATCACCCCGGCAAAGTAGATGTTCCGACAGATGAGAAAAAAGCGGTAGTCACATTTGAAGAAGCCGAAGAACAAGCCTGGGCTGAGATTGAAGATTACCTGCGTAGTATTCCACCGTACGATTTTCAAAAACTTGTAGCCGCTTTACTGAAGGCAATGGGATATCATGTCTCTTGGATTGCTCCCCCTGGTAAAGATGGTGGCGTAGATATCATTGCTTGGAATGACCCACTGGGTACACGTCCACCTCGGATAAAGGTCCAGGTCAAACGCGAACAGAATACCGTCAGTGTAGGTACTTTACGGTCCTTTATGGCGTTGTTGGGCGATGATGACGTGGGTATTTTTGTTAGCACCGGGGGCTTTACTCGGGATGCTGAAGAAGAAGCCCGCACTCAGCAGAGCCGACAGGTTACTTTGATTAACTTATATCGTCTGTATGAATTGTGGATTGAGCACTTATCCAGATTAGACGAGGAATCAAAAGACCTATTCCCGCTGAAGCCCATCTATTTCCTCGCCCCTGAATCTTAATCCCCTCTATCCTTGCACATAGGCCTTTGCCTTGGCGATGACCGCGCTCAGGTCTGCTTGTGCCAGCCGTCTTCCGGCAGCGTACGCAGCTTCGTAGGCTTCTTCCGTCAACAGGGCGCGCAACCCGGCGGTCACGGTGTCAATTTGCTCATAATCTGCCGGGGTCAGCAGCTGCTCAATACCCGGAACCCCCGCAAAAGCGCCCAGGAATCGCGCCCCGGTTTCCGCCTGTCCCGCCTGCCAGCCCAGGTAAGCCACATTCAACAACCCCAGCCCATAGGTCGCATAATCAATTCCCGGTGAAGCGAAATAAATCTTAAGCGCCTCCCGGGCCTCATCCATCCGCCCCTGCCGCTGAAGAATATCCGCCTGGTTGATGTAGGTCAGCGCCAGATTAAGCAGATCCTGACTGCGGGTGAAAATTTTCTGGCACTGCTCCAGCAGTTCCAGCGCCCGGTCATAATTTTGGGCCAGCCGCTCCAGCTCCGACAGTATCAGGGTCGCTCCACCAATGAAAGGCACCACCCCCAGCTCATTTTGAATCGCCATATTTTCGTTGAAATACACCCGCGCGGCATCCAGGTCGCCGCGCTGCATTTTGACCAGCCCCAGCATATAGGTTGCCCCGCCAATTCCCGGGCGGTCATCGGCGGTGCGGAAAATCTCTAACGCCTCCTGCCCCGCCTTCTCGGCTGCATCCAGGTCGTTATCCATGCGCCCCAAAAAGCTCAACGCCACCAGCGTACCGGCGGCGCCAACACGGTGCCCAATGGCATGACACAGCGCCAGGTTTTCTTCAAATGCACGCTTCGCCGTCTCAAAATCACCTGCCGCATTTGCGATTGTGCCCCTGGCAGCCAGGGCCCGCAGCAGCCCCACCGGGTCATTCAATTCTCTAAAAATGGCTATTGATTCATCGGTCTGGTGCAGGCCCAACAGCGCGTAGGCCTGTTCACCGCGCTCACCCAGTTTTTCAGCCAGCGGCAGTGCGGCTCCAAAGTAAAGCTGAACCAGGGCGCTGTTGCTTTGCTCGCGGGCAGCCAGCCCTGCCCGGTTGAGCGCCTTCAGCCGCAGCCGGTCAGATACCTCCGCATTGGGGTACCCCAAAAGTGTTTGAAAACGCTCATTACACTCTGTCCAGAGACCGCGTATCCCCCAGTAGGGCGGCAGTGTGCAGGCAATCCGCAGCCCTGCGCTGATGTTGGGCCCGCTTTCCTCCGCCAGGCACCATTCCAGGGCGGCTCGCAGATTGTCATTTTCACGGTCCAGCCGTTTTAACGCCGCCAACTGCCGATCTCGCCATAATTCCGGCTCCAATTGTTCGGCAATGTTCAGGTAATACTGCAAATGCCGGTTACGGCAAGCCGTACTCTCTCCGGATTCCAGCAGCCGGTCGCGGGTGTACTGCCGGATGGTTTCCAACATTCGGTAGCGGGTTTCGCCGCCGCGTAGTTCCGTCAGCACCATCGATTTATTTACCAGCCCCGTCAGCAGGTCCAGCACTTCCAACTCGGCCAGTTCCTGCCCGTTAATGCTGCCCGAGCAGATCGTCTCTGCCGCTTCCAGCGTCCAGCCCCCCGAAAAAACCGCCAGCCGCCGGAACAGCACCCGCTCGGCCTCGTTGAGTAGATCATAAGACCAGTCAATCAGTGCGCGCAGCGTTTGCTGGCGCGGCAGGGCAGTGCGGCTGCCGCCTGTCAACAGCCGGAAGCGGTCATCCAGCCGGGCAGCGATTTGTTCCACGCTCAACACCTTCACCCGCGCAGCGGCCAGCTCAATCGCCAGCGGAATGCCATCCAGCCGCTGACAGATTTGCGCTACCGCCGGGCCATTATCCGGCGTCAATTCAAATTCGGGCTGGGCTGCAGCAGCCCGTTCAGCAAATAAGCGCACCGCCTCACAGTGTGAAAACTGCTCCCAGGGTGGCAAATGCCGCGGGTCGGGTGCTTCCAGCGAGGGCACCCGGAAAATATTCTCACCGGTCAGCCCCAGTGCCTCGCGCGAGGAGGCCAGTATGTGCAGCTGCGGGTTGACCTCCAGCAGCGCTTCGGCCAGGGATGCACAGGCATCAATCACATGCTCGCAGTTATCCAGAATCAAGAGTAAATTTTTGCCATGCAGATAATCATTCAACACTTGCAGCAGCGGGCGGTCTTCAGACTCCCGCAGTCCGAAGGTCATAGCCGTAGCGCGCAGCACCTGGGCCGGTTCGGTAACCGGCGCCAGTTCCACCAGCCAGGTGCCATCGGCGTAATGATCCAGCATCTCGGTGGCCGCCTGAATGGCTAACCGGGTTTTTCCTGTGCCGCCGGGGCCAATCAGGGTTACCAGCCGCTGTTCAGACAGGCGGTTTTGCAGTTCCTTCAACTCACGCACCCGGCCCACAAAAGAGGTCAACTGGGTGGGTAGATTATGCCGAAACGCCTCCAGCGTCCGCAGCGCCGGAAAATCATCCCGCAGGCCCGGGGCAGTCAGTTGATAAATATGTTCAGGTTGGGCCAGGTCTTTCAGGCGCCGCTCGCCCAGGTCCAATAAGCAGACCTCAGGCGGCAGTTGATCCTTCACCTGCTCTTGGACCGCCTGCGAGACCAGCACCTGCCCGCCGTGCCCGGCTGCCAGCAGGCGCGCCACCCGGTTGAGCGGCTGCCCAAAATAGTCGCCATCCCGGCTTTCGGCGCTTCCACTGTGCACCGCCATCCGCACCCGCAGTTCCAGCGCGCCGCAGGGCTCTGCGGTCAGCTCGCGCTGGGCTTCCAGCGCCGCCTGAACGGCCTCCAACGGCGAAGAGAAGGTGACGCAGAAAGCATCACCAATGGTCTTAAAAACTTCACCCCCGTGAGCGGCAATCACTGCCCGCAAACGGGCATCGTGGCAGGCCAGTGCAGCCTGCATTGCATCCGGGTGAGCCTCCCACAAACGGGTAGAGCCTTCAATATCCGTGAACAGGAACGCCAGCGGGACAGACGCGGTGGACATAGGGTTATTTTATCAGGCTATCATAAAAAGGCGGGCTCAAGAAGCGGTCTTAATCGCAATTTGCTCGCGCACAATCTCGCTCGATTCAATATCGGTCAAGGCCAGCAGCACATCGCCGGCTTCCAGCACGGTGCCGCCGCTCGGCAGCACAAATTCGTTGCCTCGGGCAATCAGCATAATCAAAAATTGCTGCGGCAGCCCCAACTCCACAATAGACTTCCCCACCACGAACGAATCCGCCGGAATGGGATATTCTTTCAACTCGCTGCTCAGCCCTTCCATGCGGGTGTATTCCAGCGGATAGACCCGTTTAGCTTCCAGCGGCGCGTCCACTTTCAACCAGCGGGCCACCTGCGGAATCAGCGTGCCCTGGAACAGCGTGGAGGTCAGCACCACGAAGAAGACGACATTGAACATCAGCTCCGCCTGCTCCAGTCCGGCCAGCAGGGGGTAGGTCGCCAGGATGATCGGCACGGCCCCGCGCAGCCCTACCCAGGAAATAAACGCCTTTTCACGGATCTTAAGCTTGCTGGGCAGCAAGGCCAGAAAAACGCCAATCGGCCGTGCCACAAACATCAGCCCGATGGCAATCAGCAGACCAACGCCCATGATTGGCGGCAGCTGGGAGGGGAAAACCAGCAGGCCCAGCGTCAGGAACATGGTGATTTGCATCAACCAGGCCAGCCCATCGTGGAAGCGCATCACACTCTTGCGGTGGATGAAATCGCCCCGCCGGAGCATAATCCCGGCCAGGTACACAGCCAAAAATCCGTTCCCACCAATGACGTTGGTCAGCCCAAAGGTCAGAAAAACCAGCGCCGTGGTGAAGACCGGGTAAAGCCCGTCATAGCCCAGGCGAAGCCGGTTGAGCAGGAAAAGCATCCCATAGCCGGCCGCCACCCCCAGCCCGGCTCCCAGCAGCATTTGCAGCCCAAACGAGCCCAGCAGATCCAGCGTTGAGAAGTCAGGCTGCGTCAGAGTTTGAATCAATCCCACCGTCAGGAAGATTGCCATCGGGTCATTGCTGCCCGATTCAAATTCCAACAGCGGCTTGAGCCGCCCTTTCAGGTTGATGCCCTTGGCGCGCAGCACTGAAAAAACGGCCGCCGCATCGGTGGATGAGATCACCGCACCCAGCAGCAGCCCTTCCACGATCGAGAGCTTAAGCAGCAGGGCGGCAATCAAGCCAACCCCCAGTGCGGTCAAAAGCACGCCCACGGTTGAAAGCAGCAGCCCCTCTTTGACGATTGGCCGGACGCTGCGCCATTCGGTATCCAAACCGCCCGAAAACAGAATCAGCACCAGCGCCACCACCCCCACCGATTGGGCAGCCTGCGGATTATCAAAATAGATGCCCCCAACCCCATCAGACCCGGCCAGCATCCCCAGCACCAGGAAGATCAGCAGCACCGGCACCCCGAACCGGTCCGAAATGCGGCTAGCCAGCACACTGACCACCAGCAGCCCGGCCGCGCCGATGATAATCCAATCAATCATCAGCGCCGCCTGTTCTAGTAATGGCAGGTGTGCACATCATCTCGGGCAAAGATCTGCTCCAGGGCCTTCTCGTGGCCTTTTAGGGGTCCCCGCACCAGCAGGTTAAGGGTCATCTCACCGCCAGAACGGGTCAGGCGGTGGGTTTTGACGCGCAGCTTATTCTGCGCAAACAGGTGCTCCAGTTCGGCCACCTTCTCCGGGGCCAGCGCACAGACAATTTCATAAGTGCGCTCTTCCCAAAGGTTATCCAGGCGGTGTTCAAAAAAGGGCAGCACCCACAGCACAATCAGCGCCAGCACCGTCGAGACGCCCACCAGCGCATACAGCCCGCCGCCCAGGCCCACCCCCAGCGCCGCCGTCAGCCAGATAGCCGCGGCCGTCGTCAGCCCAATCACGCGCCCGCCATCCCGCAGAATCACACCCGCGCCCAGGAACCCCACTCCCGTCACAATGCTGGCGGCAATGCGGGTTGGGTCTTTGTCCCCCGCCAGCCGCACAGACAGGATGGTGAATAATGTGGCTCCCACACAGATAAAAATCAGCGTCCGAAATCCAGCCGCCTTATCACGATATTCGCGCTCAATCCCGATCAATCCCCCGACCAGGACAGCCAGCACAATTTTCAACAGGTCTTCGGGTTGCAAGTACATTATTATTATCGCTCCGGAGAGAAGTTTGATTTTATTGTAACAAAAACTTGCCGAATTGTGGTTAAATAGACTCATGCCAAAAGAACAGCGTTCTCTGCGAGTTGAAGCCGTGGTATTGCGCCATCTGGATTGGGGCGAGGCAGATCGCCTGCTCACCCTCTTCACGCGCGAGGCTGGCAAGCTGCGCGCCGTTGCCAAGGGCGCCCGCAAGGTGCGTTCACGTAAGGCCGGGCACCTGGAGCCCTTCACCCGTGTGGCACTCATGCTGGCGCGCGGCCGTGATGCCTGGATTGTCACCCAGGCCGAGACGGTGGATGCCTATCTGCCCATCGGTCAGGACCTGACCCGCATCGGCTACGCCTCTTATGTGATTGAACTTTTAGACCGCTTTACCTATGAGGAGGGCGAAAATCGCCCCCTCTACAATCTGTTGACCGATACCCTGGCGCGCATTGCCACCCTGCCCGATCCCTTCCTGGCGGTGCGCTATTATGATATCCGCCTCCTTGACCTGGCCGGCTTCCGTCCGGAGCTGTTCCACTGCGTGGGCTGCGGCGCTCTGATTCAACCCCAGGATCAGTTCTTCTCTGCCCTGCAGGGCGGGGCGCTCTGCCCCCGCTGCGGTATCAATCCGGGCGCGCAGGCCTGGCCGATTTCAATGGCGGCCCTCAAATATCTGCGCCATTTGCAGCGCTCCACCTATGCCGAAGCTGCCCGCGCCGACCCCTCTGAGCCGGTCCGCCGGGAGATGGAGAGCCTGCTCCAGCAGTATCTGACTTACCTGTTGGAACGCCGATTGAATACCCCGCAGTTTTTGCGTGAGGTGCGCCGCACTTACCCGGCTGAGTAAACCTTATGGTACCGGCTGTCCCGGAAACTCACCTTTGGGCAGTTTTTTATCCAGCACAAACACCACCACCCAGGGCATAATGGCTGTCAGCAAACCGACTATCGGGTTCCAGCCGCCAAGCTGAATCAGGGGCAGCGTATTGCTCAGCGCGTGGAAGAAGATCACCAGCGGCAGACTGCGGGTGTGGTTGTAAAACCACACATACAGGTAAGTGACGCCAATTAAAGAGATGGTTTGCCCCGCCAAACTCATGATGATGGTGGTAACCAGCGCCGCGGCGGGCATTTCAATCGTGGTCGCTATGGTGTTATAGATGGTGAACGGAAAATGCCAAACCGCCCAGATGATCCCCAGCACCCAGATAGGCTTCTCGCCGCTGAGGGTTTGCTGCAGCCGGGGCAGCAAATAGCCGCGCCAGCCGGGTTCTTCCCCCAACCCGCTGGTGAGGATTTGCATGATAAAGATCGGCAGCAGCCACGGCAAAAACGCCAGCAGCGCTGTCCCGTTGGGTTTTGTCAGACCTGTCAGCAGCCCAATCAACATGGGCACTCCGGCAACAGCAATCAGGACCAGTGCCGCCCGACCATACCACTTGCCGCTGCCCCAGCGTTTGAAGCCTGCAAACAGCGCCTGCACGCCGCTCTTGCCGCCCTCCAGCCCGGCGGTGATGGTGGCTGCCAGCAGCGGTCCATAAACCGCCAGGCTGAACAAGGCCGCCAGCAAAATATGTTCGGAATTGACAAACCCCTCTTCAAACAACGCCGGATAATTCGCCGCCAGCGGCAGGCTGTAGCCATGCTGACTGCTAAGCAGCAGCGTGGGAATCCACAGTGCCCAGGTAAAACCAAAGGCAATCAGGATATAAATCCACAGGTATTTGCGGGATGTTTGGGCAGTTGTTTTCATGTTGGATAACCTTTGTTGGATGGCGGTCAGGGAATGCCGAATGATACCATAAAACGTATCACAGATCAGGGTGCTCGCGAATTTGCAGAACCAGCAGCACGGCGCCAATATAGGCCGCCAGTGAAATGATCATCAAGGCCGGATAACCCACCGCGCCCACGATCAGGCCGCTGGTCATGGTCAGCAGCACCACCATCCCGCCCACCGTCTGGGTAAAACCAATCATCAGCGAGCGTTCTTCCGGCGGCACAATATTGAGCATCAGGCTGGGCGAGGCTACGCCCACAGCCGCCACCCGAATGCCCACCATGGCAAATACCGGTGTTAGCAGCCAGGCCGCAGTCAGTCCCGAAATGTGGAGCGGTTTTGCCAGCAGCACCATCCCGGTCATGATGGCTGCGGCAACGACGCCAGCAGCCGCACCGACGGTCAGCACTTTCTGGTTCCCCACCCGCCGTGATAGCCAGCCGAACAGCAGGTTTGCCAGCAAATTGGCCACCATTTGCACCGCCAGGTAGATGCCCACCCAGGCTAGCGGCGCATCCAGTTCCCGGTTCACAAACACCATATAAAACGGCACGGCAGACACACCCACAAACAGCAGCGCCTGCGTCAGCAGATGCCGCCGGTAGTTCGGACTGGTGCGTACAATCCCCAGCGCAATGTGCAGTTGCTGCCGAAAAGGCCGGGAGGGCCGCGGGTTTGCGTCTGGCGTCTCTTTGATCTGGTTGAACAGCATTAACGAGACCGATGCAAACAGGCAGAATCCAATCGCCAGCAGGCCGTAATTGTTGGGAAATGCAATCGGGGTGGCCGGGTCCAGCAGCCAGCGCACCAGTCCGCTCGCGGTGATGCCCAGCAGCCCGCCCAGTCCCAGCCGCCAGGCAAACAGTTCGCCGCGGCGGGCGGGCGGCACGGTCTTGCTCACCACTTCCAAAAACGGCAGCCCGCCGATCCCCGAGGCCAGCGATGCAATGCTGTAAGCGACAATTAATGAAATCAAAATCCAGGCCGGGTCTCGCACCAGGTTGACCACGGCTGCCAGCAAAATCCAGCAGGCGATTCGGATGAACGACATCCCCCGGTAAACTGCTATTTTCAATGGGCGGCTTTGGACATACCCGGCCACAAAGAACGGCGGCAGATACCACCCTGCACTGCTGATGGGTCCAAACAAACCCAGAATGAATGCCGAAGCCCCCAGTTGATTGGCCAGTGAGGTGACCACCAGGGTGGGATCGAACAGGGTTTCTGCAAATACAAATAAAACGCCGTTAATGGCGCCCAGAAAGAAATTCCGTTTCATCACCTGGGGTGGCTGTGATTCAAACGGCACAACAGCGGGCGGGGTAGTGCTCAAGATAAAATCTCCTGCAAATGGAAAATCGCGTCAATCCTATCAGGGTGGGCATTGAAAGTCAAGCAAGCCGAAACACGGCTTTTATTCTGTCAGAATTCGTGCGGCGTACAGGCACCAGCCTGCATGATGTGGCCGGCGTGCTCCTTTGCCTTGATATCAATCTATGACCTCTGTAAAAATTGAAAAGCTGGCCTTAAAACCCTGCCTGTTCAGTTTATAATTTCTCTATTCCCCCAACTGGAGTTCTCCAATGTCCAAAAATCATCAAGCCTTGTTGACGCGTATTGAGCAGCACTTCCGCGTCTTTCACCCCTTCTATGCTGATGGCTGGCGCGAGCTGCCGCTGACCGAGCGCATGGCCGCACAGTTTATCCCCGGCGCCAGCATGGCCATTGTCGAAGGCGGCGAGATCATCTGGGCGGGGGCCTATGGCGTCCGGCGCCAGGGTGATCCCGATCCGGTCACCCCGGAGACCTGCTTCCAGGCGGCTTCCATCAGCAAGCCGGTGGCCGCGCTGACGGCCCTCAGCCTGGTGGCCGAAGGCCGCCTGTCCCTCGATGCCGACCTGCGAGACTTCCTGCGCTCCTGGCAGATTCCTGCCCGGGCTGGCTGGCAGCCGCGCGTTACCCTGCGCCAACTGCTTTCACACTCCGGCGGCATCACCGTGCATGGCTTCCTGGGCTATCCGGCCCGTTCTGCTGTGCCCACGCTCCAGCAAATTTTGAACGGCGAGCCGCCCGCAAACTCCCCGGCCATTCGGGTGGATACCCTCCCCGGTTTCCATTTCCGCTATTCCGGCGGCGGTTATACGATTGTACAGCAGCTCATTGAAGACCTCACCGGTCAGTCGTTCTGGCAGGCCGCCCGCCAGCGCGTGCTGGAGCCCGCCGGGATGACGCGCTCCACCTACCTGGACCCCCTGCCCGCCGACTGGCACCCCCGCGCCGCGGTGGGGCATCGTAACAATGGCGACCCGCTGATTGGCAACTGGCACCGGTACCCCGAAAGCGCCGCCGCCGGCCTGTGGACCACGCCCACCGACCTCGCCCGCCTGTTTGTCCTGTTGGAAGCCACCCAGCGCGGCGAAACCGACCGCCTGGTGCGCCCCGACCTGCTGGCTGAAATGCTGACCCCGCAGATTCCGCTGCGCGGCATTGGTCTGGATGGCGATGAGGGCCTGGGATTCTTCCTCACCGGCGAACCGGATGACCTGTATTACGGTCATGGTGGCTCCAATGAAGGTTACCGCAACCAGATTCTGGCTCGCAAGGGGCGGGGGCAGGCCGCGGTCATAATGACCAACTCTGACAGCGGCGACGCCCTGACCGATGAATGGATCAACAACGTGGCCCTGGAATTTGGCTGGGACAGCTTTGTAGATACCCCCTTCCTGCCCATGCCCAATCCCCCTGCCAACGCGGCCTTCGCCGAATTCACTGGCGATTATGCTTCCGGTGATTGGCAGTTCCACATCCGTCAAACTCCCGCCGGCCTCACCCTCGAAATCCCCGGTCAGCCCGCGCTTGCGCTTTGCCCGCGGGATGTGGACCGCTTTTACCTCACCCAGCTCAACGCCTCCATCCACTTCCAGCGTGAAGACGGCCGCATCACCGTCCTGGCCTTCCGCCAAACCGGCGAAGACCTGACTGCTGAACGTGTGGCAAAATAAAGGGTGAGTCTATAAT
>JAGOFZ010000272.1 GCA_017996955.1 Longilinea sp. | reverse complement strand
GCACGTTCCTGTTGATTGTCCCGGACCCAGGCCGCGTTGAGGCGGCGAGTGCGCATGAGCGGGAAGTTGAAGACCAGGTGGAGCTCGTCTTCACCGCTGCCGTAGTAAGTGAGGTCATCGGTTTCGCCGACCAGGACACGGTCGGGATATTCGTTTATCACGGCGCGTAGTTCTTGCACCAGTTCGTGCATACCGGGCTGGTCGTGCTGGGCGGCAAAAATGCCTTCCCAGAGCTTGCCAGAATTGGCCTGCTCTTCGGGAGTTTTGGCCAGCCGATTGTAGCGATAGAGATCGTCAAGGGTGAGCTTTGATTGATGGTCTGGCATGGCGGGATCTTCAAAGATCGTGCCAATGGCATCCAGACGGAAGCCATCCACGCCCATATCCAGCCAGAAGCGCACCGCCGACCACATGGCCTGGCGAACCTCCGGGTTGTGCCAGTTCAGGTCGGGTTGTTCTTTGAAAAAGAAGTGATAGTAATATTCATCGGTCTGGGGGTCGTATTCCCAGGCGGGGCCGCCAAAGGTGGCGCACCAGTTATTGGGCGGCTGCCCGTTTTTGCCGGGGCGCCAGACATACCAATCCCGTTTGGGGTTGGTCTTGCTGGAGCGTGACTCGATGAACCAGGGGTGCTGATCAGAGGTGTGATTAAGCACCAGGTCGAGAATGAGGTACATGCCGCGCTCGTGGAGGCCATTCAGGAAGCGGCGAAAATCATCGAGGGTGCCGTATTCAGGGGCGACAGCGGTGTAATCGGCAACATCGTAGCCGCAATCAGCCATGGGCGAGGGATAGTGTGGGGAAAGCCAGACGGCATCTACGCCGAGGTCTTTGAGGTAATCCAGTTTTGAGATCATGCCAGTAAAATCGCCAATGCCATCGCCGTTGCCATCGGCAAAGCTGCGGGGGTAAATTTGATAAAAAACGGCGCGCTGCCACCATTTTGGAGTTGTCATGCGGTTATTCCTCTCGTCGTCAAGGTTGAGTGCGATTATACCGCAGACCCGGAATGACTTTTTATGATATATTTGGCTGGTTCCCGTGAAATTTTACAGCCCCCATATTTGACCGGGCTTTTCGTGCCTCATGCGAGCATGAAAGGCCGGGCTATTCTTTTGGAGAAAAACAGATGCCCGTGATACTGGAAGCGCAACAATTGGTTAAGAAGTTCAAGGATTTCACCGCAGTCAAAGGTGTAAGTTTTGAAATTCAGGCCGGTGAAATTTTCAGTCTGCTGGGGCCTAACGGCGCCGGGAAGACAACAACCATCTCCATGCTTTCCACGCTGCTGGCGCCTACCAGCGGCGACGCACAGATTGGCGGACACTCAGTTGTGCATGCGCCAATGGCAGTGCGGCAGTTGATCGGGGTTGTGCCGCAGGAAATCGCACTGTATGACGACCTGACTGCGGCGGAGAACCTGTTTTTCTTTGGGCGAATGCATGGAATGGGTGGGGCTGCGTTAAAACAGCGCGTGGCTGAAGTGCTGGAGCAGGTTGGGCTGACGGATCGGGCCAAGAGCCGGGTGAAAACTTATTCGGGGGGCATGAAGCGGCGGTTGAATATTGGGGTGGGGCTGCTGCACCGCCCACAAATGGTTTTTATGGATGAGCCGACGGTGGGGATTGACCCACAAAGCCGCCGCAATATTCTGGACGCGGTGAAAGAATTGAACCGGCAAGGGCTGACGGTGCTGTACACCACCCATTACATGGAAGAGGCCCAGGAATTATCAGCCCAGGTGGGAATTATTGACCACGGCGAGCTGATTGCGTGCGGGACCCAGAAGGAACTGACGCAACTGGTGGGGCAGCATGAAACCCTGCGTCTGCACCTGAATGATGAAATCAATGCGGATGACCTGGCGCAGAAATTGGAAGCCCTGCCCCAGATCCTCAAGGCATCGGCAGCGGACCATCAGGTGGTTTTGATGGTGACAGAGGCCGAGGAAGCGCTGCCAGGCGTGATTGCCACGGCAAACGCCTTGAATATCAAGATCAGGTCGGTGGATATTGAAGAGCCCAATCTGGAAGCGGTGTTCCTGCATTTGACGGGCCGGGCGCTGCGCGATTAAGGAATCCGGGATGAAGAAAATTTTCAACATTGCCTTGAAGGATTTACTGATCAACTTTCGGGACCCGATGGGGCTGGTCTTGATGCTGGCAGCGCCGCTGGCGCTGACGCTGGTGATTGCGGCAGCGTTTGGCGGCGTAGGCGGCGGCGGGAGTGCCGGGCTGGCTGATATTCCAGTTGTGATTGTCAATCACGATACGGGCGACCTGAGCCCTTATCTGGTTGAGGCTTTTTATTCTGAGGGACTGGTCGACCTGGTTGAGCCCAGTACGGTGAATGATGACGCGACAGCCCGGGCGGCGGTGGATGCCGATGAGGTTGCCGCAGCGGTGATCATCCCGGATAATTTTTCTGAAAGCATTCTACCGGCGGGGCTGGTGCAGGGCGATATATCCAGCCTGGACAGTAAAATAGTCAGCGTGGTGGAGATTTATGCCAACCCGGGCCGGCCGGTCAGCGCGACTGTGATCCGCAGTATAGT
>JAGOFZ010000271.1 GCA_017996955.1 Longilinea sp. | reverse complement strand
ATGCTCTCAATGCCTAGAGTCTGATTAATTCAAAACCTGCGCACATGGTCCATGTGCGCAGGTTTTTTGATTCCAGTCTACTCTGGCTTGCGGTGTTTTACAGGCTTTCGAGGTAATCGATCAGTAAACGGACGCCAAAGCCAGTCGCGCCGCGCGGGCAATATGCCGAGTCCTTGGGGGTGTCAGCCAGACCAGCAATATCCAGGTGTGCCCACGGAACGGTATCCTCTACAAACTGGCGCAGGAAAATCCCACCGACGATCGGATGGGCTTCGCGCACTGTAGCGGAGTTTTTCATATCGCCGTCATCGCTTTTCAGCAGTTGGAAGTATTCTTCGTCAAGCGGCAGTGGCCAAAGGCGCTCGTGCGTGCGTTCGCCCGCGGCCGCAAGCTGCTCGGAGAGGGCCGTATTGTTTGAAAGTATCCCAGCGCGCAAACGGCCAAGTGCCACAACAACTCCGCCGGTTAGCGTTGCCAGGTCAATCACAGCCCGGGCTGAATATTTACGCTGAGCATAAGTCAGGCAGTCTGCCAGAACAAGTCGGCCCTCTGCATCAGTGCTGATAATTTCAATCGTTTTGCCCGCCAGCGAAGTAATCAAGTCATCTGGACGGTAAGCGTAAGAAGATACCATATTCTCTGCCGCCCCAATGATGGCCACAATAGGCGTAGAGACTCCAAGTTCTGCTGCTGCTGCAATTGCTGCCAACACAGCCATCGCACCGCATTTATCGTACTTCATCCCTTGCATATTGGCGGTATCTTTCATCGAATAACCGCCAGAATCAAATGTCAGACCTTTGCCGACCAGCACAACAGGTTGCGCGTCAGCGGCGGCGTTTTTACCGGCATATTCAAGTACGATAATCCGCGGCGGGGTTTGGTGGCTGCCTTTACCAACCGATAAAATCGCACCCGCGCCGATTTCTTCCAATTTCTTTTCGTCCAGAATTGTGCACTTCAGGCCATATCGCTCAGAAAGGGCCACGGCTCGTTCTGCCAGCGTTACCGGATTGATAACGTTGGCGGGCTCGTGTCCCCAGTCGCGCGCCAGATTGACAGCCCGGGCCAGGATGGTTGCCCGACGGACGACCGTCTCAACACCATCTAATCCGTTCTGCGCCCGTACCGATACAGTAAACGGCTCAATGGAGTTTGATGCCTTCTTGTGACGCTCAAATTTGAAGACCCCAAGCAGAAGGCCTTCACAAAATGCTGCCAGGGCATTCGGAATGCCAAACCCGTTGACATTATTAACCGAAATCTCGGCCGACGGAGCCGCATTCTGTACCAGCCACCGGCCAACCGATCCACCGGCAACCCGGAAGGTGTCGGTGATCATTTTGGGGGCTTCACCCAGCGAAACAAGCAGCGTTCCTGCTGCGCCGTTGAATAAAACGTCTCCAGCGCTTTTACCGGGATATCCCAGAGCAGCCTTTTCGGGGGCTGCCTGCAGCGTGATGCTGAGTTGGGGCTTTGGCGCGCCGGCCTCAATAGCCTTGATGCGGATCGGTTCAGGAATATCAAAGTATGAATTAGCCACGGAATCATCCTCCTTGAGTATGAAGAAAATTATACTTCAAAAAGCAAAATAATAAAATTGCGTGTAGCCATTTTATTAAAAGCTTGCAAACACTGAATCTAAATCTTCATCACTAACATCAAAAACAGCAGCTGTTGGCGGCAGCGGTGTTCGACGCAGCCACTGTGGCATACGATCATCGGCAGGGGCGAACCCTGCTTGCCGATTGAACTCAAGTTCCAACCGCAGCGTTTCTCGCCCCAATTGTTGTAAAATGTTCTCCTCAACAGACCAACCATACCGCGCATTCAACAAATCTCGTAGGGCAGAAGGTGCTGACGCAAATCCGAAACCCGCAAAGATGCAGGCCCCTAATGTATCGTAACCCGCCATGTTGATTTGAGCATTGCGAGACACCTCGACTTGCACATGTGGGTCCAGGTGATCCACTTTGGCCCTCAACGTTAAGCCAGCGGTATGATCGGCCCCCTGCGGCGACGTGGCATAGGTAACACCAGTCCCCTTAACTGCGCGCGGATCATAGGCAGAGATTGCTTGGCCTTTGACGGCCGGAACCTCTTCTATCCCCAGATATTCGCCGGCAGCTGCGGCGCCGTTGCCAATGGCATTGCCCAGCGCAGTCCCCTGGAAAACCTCATCCATCAACTTCAACGCACTGTCTCCATCGCCAAATTGCATCAGCCCCGCTCTGGCAGCAACCCCAAGCGCAGCGCCAATATCAATCGAATCCAATCCCAGATAATTGACCAGCCAGTTAAGCCGGGCAATAATATCTAAACTTTCAACCCCCAGGTTGGAACCCATTAAACCGATGGTTTCATACTCCAGCGGCGATACAACCGCTTTCCCATCCGGATCAGCAAAGACATTTGAACAGCGAATCACGCAACCCGGCATGCAAGCATGGGTTGTCTGAGCCTCTCCACCGCGTTCTTGCAATGTAGCGCGCAAATGATCGCCATCAATTGAATCGATATTCTCAAATTGACCAGCCGAAAAACCCCGCGTGGGCAGGGCGCCAAA
>JAGOFZ010000029.1 GCA_017996955.1 Longilinea sp. | reverse complement strand
GCTGCACTTCACGAGTTGATCGCCAATCAACGCTGCGACTTCCTTCACAAAACTGCCAATTCCATCGTCAAGCAATTTGACCTGATCGCAATTGAAAACCTTACCCTCGGCTTTATGAACCGTAACAAACACCTTTCCCGCGCTTCCCACGACACCGGGTTTGGACTGTTCCGGCAATACCTTGAATACAAAGCGGAAGAAGCTGGTATCCAGGTCGTTGCCGTGAATCCGTTCAATACATCCCAGGCGTGCAGCCGGTGTGGCTCCATTGTGCCTAAAGGTTTGTCTGTTCGTACTCATTACTGCCAGCATTGCGGTTTGATCCTCGACCGGGACGTGAACGCGGCCCGGAATATTCTGTCTTTGGCTTTACCTAACCCGCTCGGACGGAGCGGTCAGGCGGTAACGTGGGTGGGTACACCGTGCGTCGCCTGAGAAGCTGTCGGCTTTAGGCGATAGAGAACGTCACATCTTGATTCTCCTTCCCAGAAATTATGGCTCACAGGGCTTCCTGTTGGCTTATAGGTCGCCCTATGCTTTTGAAAATCCGACAATCGTAGGCCGTCCTATTAGGCCGCCCTAGTAGGCCGTCCTACATTCTCGCAAGTAGGGCGGCCTACTTTTGCTCTCTAATCCGCTTTTCCACATCAATCGTGTTCTCAAATTTGGCACACCGTGACGGGCGCGTGTACCCCCAGAGAGGATTTTGAGCATGTTCAAATTCATGGAGTGGAGCGGCTAACAGAAAGGCGACTAATTGGCTGATAGGGACGCTCTCGCGTTCAGCCAGCCTTACCAGTCGGTCTTTCATGTCCACTGGCAAGTCAAGCCCGATCCGGCCAGTCAACCGCTCCTTCTGCCGGCGACGCTCCCGTACTTTGCGCGCCCGCTCCGGTTTGCTCAGGCGGGCCTCGGCTTGCCGGCGTCCCGCGCTGGTGAGCAGCGATGTAACAGCAGCGTCGGCTCCAACTGGGGCCGAGAAATCCACCAGTCCTGCCTCAGTGTCTTTTTTCGCTGGACACATTATTCACTATTGCCTCCTTTCCTGATTTATTTGTTTTGGTATTCAGTTTTCCTTGCCTTGCCTTGCCACACCTTACCCGGCATTGCCAAACCTAACCAAGCATTGCAATGCCCCACCCTGACCAGAAAGCCCTTTGGCACTCATGCTCCAAAAGGCACTCTCCGTCAGGGAGTGGTTATCCCTGCCTTGCCTTGCCTAGCCAGGCCTTGCCTAGCCGGAGCTTGCCATACCGGGCCTTGCCATGCCTGACCCTGACCCGAAAGCCCTTTGACAATCATGCCTCAAAAGGCACTCTCCGTCAGGGAGTGGTTATCCTTGCCTTGCCATGCCTAGCCGTGCCTTGCCGCACCCGGCCTCACCTGGCCGCGCCTCACCCTGACCAGAAAGCCCTTTGACACTCATGCTCCAAAAGGCACTCTCCGTCAGGAAGTGGTATCCTTGCCTTGTCTTGCCTTGCCAAGCTTTGCCGTGCCATGCCGTGCCTGACCCAGCCACGCCCATCCATACCTCGCCCTGACCAGAAAGCCCTTTGACGCTTTTGCCCCAAAAGGCACTCTCCGTCAGGGAGTGGTATCCTTGCCCTGCCTTGCCAGACCTAGCCGTGCCAAGCAAAGCCTGACCTAGCCCAGCCTAGCCTTGCCGTGCCAAACCCTGACCAGAAAGCCCTTTGACGCTCATGCTCCAAAAGGCGTTCTCCGTCAGGGAGTAATTGGTATCCCTGCCTTGCCTTGCCAAGCCTAGCCGTGCCCTACCTGGCCTTACCTCACCCTGACCAGAAGGCCCTTTGACGCTCATGCTCCAAAAGGCACTCTCCGTCAGGGAGTGGTATTCCCTGCCTTGCCTTGCCGCGCTTTACCCGGCCTGACCTTGACTCACCTTGCCAAACCGCACTCCACCCCACCGTGCCAAGCCTCACCCTGACCAGAAAGCCCTTTGGCACTGACACCCAAAAGGCGTTCTCCGTCAGGGAGGGATGACTTGAAATCATCCCGCCTGCCGTTCACACACTCGCAAATTCGCTATTCGGTTTGTAAGGTGCTTATCCCTGCCCTGATTGATTGATAATCCTCAATCAGCCTCGCCGCGCCCCGGACTGGCGCAGATTACCAATTATCGGGTTTCAACCCAGTGCGTTACCTGGAACCGGCCAAACATGCCCTTCTTTTCCGGGCGAAAATCACCCAGACCGACGCGGGAGCCGGCATCGTCCACAACCTGCCGCAGTTGAGCCGCAGTCAGCAGGGTGGGGTCGTATTGGAGCGTGAATGTAGTCTGCCAGCTATCCAGGCGGGGACGGTGGCGAATGATCCGGCCCTTCGTCACTGGATTGACGACTGAGCGCGAGTCAACGGTGTATTCCGTTGTTCCCAGGCCGCAGTATTCAGGCGTGACAAAGACGCAGGCTGCCACGATCTTTTGGAGGCTGGAGCGCCCTTTACCCTTGCTGAAGGTCGCGGCATTGACCAGGCAGCGTTGGATGTTGATACCCGGCACATACAGTTCGTTGGCTTCGGGCATTCGATACGCACAAAGCTCGGCCTGGTCCTCCGGGGACATTTTTTCAAAGCCCGCCGGCGTAGGCCGAAAGGCGTGTTGCAGAAGGGCAGAAAGGCCCTCGATGGTCACTTGAACAGTATTACTTGGCATTTTTCTTTTTTCTCCTTTCAAGAATGAGTTGTTTTTCCAAACGATCCAAAACCTGTTTGTACCCGCCAATCGCGGCGTTCTTGCCGTCCGGGTAGCCGGCAATCGCACGGGTATGGGGAGCGTACTCCCACAAGGTTTTGCCATGCCGGGAGGCTTCCCGGCAAACAGTATCCTGCGGTATGGGCGGCCAGACCAATTCGCCAAAGTTGCCAACCAGGTGGCGAAGTTGCAGCAGCGATTCATTCGTGGTGCGGTCATAAAACGCCGGCAGGATCGCCCCCAATTCGCAGGTGGTGTATCGCCGCAGCGATTCCAGGGAGGTCAATAAATCACGGATGCCCTTCACCGATAGCTGATCCAGCCTGGTTGGGACAAGCAGGTAATCCGCTGCCACAATTGCCGCCGTCATCAGCACATCCACCGACGGGGCAGCATCCAGCAGCACCACGTCGTAATCGTGATCTTTGAGCAAATCGTCTAGCGTGTATTCCCTCATATCCATCGCCGACAGCATAATTTTGAGATTCGAGGTGCGTTTGTCGGAGCGAATAACGTCCAGCCCTTGCCGGCCTGATGGGGTGACGCCGTTAGCCAATTTGATCTCGCTGCCCGGTGTTAGCAGGGAGAACAAATCATTGCCAGCCGGCAAGCCCAGACAGTCGGCTACGTTACCTTGTGAATCCAGGTCAATCAACAGGACGCGGTAGCCTCGCAGCGCCAGCCCGTGAGCCAGTGTGACCGAGGTGGTGGTCTTTGCGACACCACCCTTTTGATTCACGACTGCAAATATTGTGCCCAAGTGTTCCTCCAAACAAAATCACCTTTTGGATCTTGCTCGTACTTGTAGCGGAAGGTGGACAACGCCAGCTGAACTTCTTGCGCCAGGGCATGTATATGATTGCAGATCTCCAATCGGGCATGAGCACAGTTCGTCCAGTGATGAGCTGCGATTGATTCATCCAGGGCTTCCAGCGCCCGAAAAATCGCAAACCATGTGGGGGGCGTCATGCTGACTTTTCGTCCCACTCAATTTGGGTGCAGCCATCGTGACCATGCACATCGAGAACGGCTTGCGGGGATGGGTAAACAGATAGAGTGTGCGGTGGGCGGGTCCAGTAGATCACAGTCTGGCCGCCGTCAAAAGTTACACCTTCAGCAACGATTCCTGTTCCAGAAACGCCGCTAATGTCGTGATGTCGGACAAGTTTGAATGTTTTAGCCATGCGTTTCCATTTCTTTCTCTTCCATCCCGAAAGCTGCTGCCGCATAACTTTCAGCATCAACAAGTCAGGGTTGATACCCAAAGGTTCTGCATACCGCAGATAGTCGTCCGACAGAAACCAGGTCAACGCAGATCGACAGGTAGTTGGATTTTTCAAATCCTTGACAGCCTGAACTATGACAGCCAGGGCCAAATCAGCAAACCCGTCGTTTTTCCCTGGAATGGAATTAGTTGAACTAAGCACTGGCCGCCTGTGGACATGACCAGGTTTCGCCTGCAACCCGGATGTTCCGGGCCAGGTGAGGGTCACGATCAATCAGGCCGGCATCTTGAAGTCGCTCCAGGTGATAATGCACGGCGCTGGTGGATTGCAGATGACAGGCATCTCCAATTTCACGGATACTGGGTGAGGCGCCACCTGTCAGGGTTTTGTGTTGGATGATGTAGGCCAGAACATCCTTTGTCGTTCTGGTGATGTGTTGTTTTTTATCAGGCATTTTTCTTCTCCTTCCGGTCAGGTTTTTCGGGTTTATTCGTGCTGGCGGTATTCTTCTCTACAAGCTGAAGGTCGGTTTCACAAAAATAGCGAAAGACACACGGGCCGCCATGAATACTGAGCGTTTTCCAGGCTTCCGGTGTGAAATCCTGCCGGCCAAAGCAGATCAGGTATACGTTTTGACCTGGATCAAAAGCCACAATGTCGCCTTCTCCAATGGGCGTGTGGACCCGGTTGCCGAACTTGTAGTTAGTGAGGCTAACAAGAGATTCAGCCATTGGCTGCTCCCGTCTCGGATGGGAGCACGGCATCCCTGAAAACGCCGCGAGCCGGGTCCACAAAAACTGGAACAGAGTCAATCGTCGGCCCAAGTTTTTGTTTCGGGAGTCCAACCAGCAAAAGGTCTGGTGATACCGTCCAGTTCTCCGTAACCGGCTGTCCTCTATCTCCGTTTTCGCCGCGCTTAGGTCGGGTTGTTGTTACCACCGATCCGGGTAGTTCGGTTTTGGGTGGATACCATAGGGCGATAACTTTATCGGAGGTTTGTTCAACATTCGATGTTTCCTGGGCATCCTGTTCTGTAGGCATTTTTATTTTGCGTTCAGCGACTTCGCGCCGAGCCTGGACGCCAAGCAGCACCGGGCAGCCAAACGATAAGGCGCAGTCCTTTGCCCGGTTCACCATTTCCATGACTTGCTCCCGCCGATCTTTACCGTCCTGGGGGTCAGGGCGAATGCGTTGCAAATAATCCAATACAATTAACTTGATGGTCAGCTTGCGCGGGGTGGCGTCCTCGCAGATATATTCCAACGCCAGGGCAATATCAGTCAGTGTCATGCGCGGGCGGGCCAGGCGGCGTTCTCCGGATTGAATCTGTGAATGGCCGATCAGCCATAGAGGACTGACCGCACGGCGCACCGACGATTCCAAGATAAGCTGCCATTCGGCCTCGTTGAGTTTGCCGCGCACCATTTTGGTCATGGGAATATTGCTGTCGCGCGCCAGCCACGCCAGCGTATCTTCCTCGATGGATTGTTCCCAGGTGGCGCGGACAACAACTTCGTCCGATTCGGGGTCAATCATTGCCAGGGCGCGGGTGGATAACCAGTTCATAATGCCGCTTTTGTGATGGCCGGGCAGTCCATAAACGCTGATTAATTCACCAGGCCGCAGGGGATTCATTACCTCGTCCAACCGCTTGATGCCAAAAGTAATGCCCTGTCCCTGCTCTTGTCGCAGTTTTTCTACAAGCTGTACAGAAAGCCTCGATGAGTCCTGCGGCACAGAAACAAGCATAGAGGCCGATGCCGCACGATCAGAGTTTGTTGAGACACGTTTTGACAAAATTCATACCTCCTAATTAATAAACCGGATAAACTGCCGTCGCTCTTTGGGCAGGGGTTGGGTTGCTTGTGACTGAACAACTGAAATAACGTCCATCATCGCTTTCCTGGCTTATCGGATCGGCATTGGCTGAGGTTACTGCCCAATCGGTCAGCCAGGCAGGTTTATTGGGATTGTATGGTTTGCCATCTTTGCGTTTAGACGACTTCCACTTCTGCCAGTGCGGGGTAAGATACTCAACCAGCGAATCGTCTGTTGGACAGGACTCTCGTAAAAATTGAACGGCGTCCACAACGGCCTTGTAATCACCCGGCAGGGGGAGAACGCCCGTCACGCGCCGATAAATTTGGATGTCGGGGTGATTGCGCGCCTCGGCTAACGTTTCAGGGTATTGCGCCTGGGGAAGTAACTTGCCAGGCAAAATGGCCTGGCAGTTTACTTCCTCCGGGATTTCAGGAGCAAACGGGGTAGTGGCCCAAAGAGAGTCGCCAAAAGGATCATCAGGGATATCGGGAGAGTTGGCAGAAAAGTCAGCAGCAAGTTCTTCGCGCGCGCGTGGTAAGTTAACTTCTTCTTCTCTTTCTTCTTTATTTCTTTCTGAATTTATTTGGTATGTTAAATTAACTCTTTGTGTAACATCAGGCGTTACAGGGGGTGCAACATCAGGCGTTACAGAGGGTGTAACACCTGACGTTACAGGGGGTGTAACATCAGACGTTACAGAGGGTGTAACATCAAGACGGTCTGTTTCTGGCAGCCATTGGGGTTCGGCATCTTCAGCACAATATTCAAGCTCGATGTTCGGGGTAATAATGCGATAAAGGCAGCTTGTTTCGCCGCCGCTTTTAGCACTACGTCGTTTTACTTCGACATATCCCAACTTCTCCAAAACTTGAATTTGGCGATTTACCGCTGGACGCGATACGTTCAATCGCTTTGCTATCGTCGCCTGCGATGGATAACAGTAGCCATCCTTATCGGCATAACTGCACAGGATTCCCAATACGCGCAACGCAGCGCAATTCATCCGTTGATCCTCAAAGGCAATTATTGGAAAAGGTGCTTTCGTAAGAGGCATAAATTACCAGTCCTAATCCCTGCCGAAAATTGGCTGAACCGGCACTTTCGGCGCATATTGGATCAGGCGGCGCAGACTGGTGCGATTCAACAGACCAGCGACGATTGCATCATCCACCTTCATCTCAAGCTGGATCATCCGGCAGCGCTCCACGCCGATCTGCTCTGCCAGCCGGATTGCAGCTTCCTCCCCATCGGGATCAGGCAGGATATAAACCGGGTCAGCATCTTCAAACAAATAGGCAGAGTTTAGAAAATGCTTCTTACCAGGGATACCAATAACGTGCAGGTTAGGATCATCAATAGCAATGTGCGCCACCATAGCCTTGATCTCGCCCTCAACGACCAGCACTGGGCCTCTGACACTGGTTGCAGGATTGCATACAAACGGATGGGAACGCAAATTAGCCCGGTCAGGGCGGTATTTATCCCCAGGGTCACGGGGTTTCAAGAGCCGGTGGCGAATCGTGCTAATCTTCCAGCCAGGTTGAAAGACAGGAATGGACAGGGTTGGTGTCGTCCATGCCGGCTGCCAGGAGATTTGATCTTCTCCCGGCTCCCAAACAGTAAAGTCGCTGGTGTAGCCCAGTTTCCAAATATCCTGCCAGGCATCAGGGATGCCCCGTAACTGCCAGAGCAAGCGTTTGCCAGGCATCTCCTGTAAATTCTGATGATAGACCTCCCAGGCTTTCGCCCGTTCAAGGTCAGCAATGGCTTTTTCCAGACGTAATTTGGCGGCCTGGTATTCCTGCTCGGCTTTTTGTTTTCGTTCTTCGGCCAGCCGGCGGACTTCTGCCGGATCTGATTCCACTTCGCCGGCCAGGTATTTGCAAGCTTCCACAAAATCCAGATCTCGCCATTTCATCACAAAATCAATCACATCCCCGCTGCCGCAGTCACCCGAAAAACAGGTCCAGTGCAGCTTGCCGTCGTTGCCTTCTACAATCGAAAAACCCGTCGGATCATGTCCATTATGGAGCGGGCAGCGGCAGCGCCAACGTCCCCGTCCTTTGTCTTGCAGCACAACACCGGATGAACTGACAATGGATAAAAGATCGGAACTGGCGATAACGTCTTGAATATCCACCTTTACTCCTCCCATAGCCGGATTTGCTGCGGCAGCGCCTTGATTCTTGTGGGAACTGGAACGGGAGCAGCAGAGCGCAGGACCGTCAGAACATCGTATTCAATAGTCGTCGTACTCATGCAGTCTGCCCTCCATTTTGGATTTGATCCAATTGTTTTTTGAGCGCAGCGTATCGTTTACGCAACTCACCCACCTGGATTGGAGGCCGCACGGATTCGATGTTAGTTATGCCGGCTAGATGCGCTTTCAGCGCCAGATCGCTCCAGGCTTTCAGCGCCTGCGCATTGGCAATGGCATCGTCGGGCTGCTTATCGGCAGCCGGCGGGGTTTGAGCGGGTTTAGGTTGAGTAGATTGAGCCTTTTCAGGCTGCGGAGATTGTTTTAATGGAGAAACAGGGGCAGAAGTATTAGCCCTGGATTTTGCAGAATTTTGTATTGTAGCGGATTGAGGCTGCTGAAAATTTGCGGGTTTCTGCAAATTCTTGTCAGGGGTGGTTTTTGGGAGTTGCGGAGGTTGTCGTTTGCCGGGAACGTTTGCTGGATAACCGCAGCCGCCGGGTAAAGCCCAGGCGGGCAGATTCGGCGGTGTGATTTTGTGGATTTCTTTGTCGTAGTCCACCCAGATTCCACTGATGAATTGCAGGTACTTGCCCAGGCCAAATCCCTGACAGGCCCGGATAAAAGCCCGATCCTGTTTACCGGCAAAAGAATCGTCGAAGGCCAAAACATCTCCAATACCTTCACGTTTGACACCCTCAATTGTCAGGATGCAGCGGATGTATGGGTCATCTGGATCAATGACCTCGTAATCAGCGTTCCACCCCGGAGCAGCGGCGTCGAGGCGTGCCTTGTAATGGTGAGCAATTACATGAGGGATAACAAAGACTTTCTGCCCGCCTGGTGCAGTTTCAACCACCACCCAGGATACGTTCTCATAGGGAAACGGATCAGAAAGCCATCTGAACAGGCTTTCGTTCACCTGTTCGGTCATTATTGATTCCACTCCTGGCGTGATGAACTATGGCTATTTGCCATGTTGATAACTTCTCCTTTGTGAATTTGAAGTTTCTAAATTGGGCTTGGAATGAGATAATTGCCCCCTTTCCCTCGCTGCCGGCGAAGGGGTGAGCGCCGGCAGCAATCACAAAGGAGAGGTACGGGGTGGGATCAGCCCCGATGCAGATCAGGTTCGGTCTGCATCGAAGTTGATCCTGTTTCCACTGGTAAGCCGTCGGGGTGACGGCGCTGATATTCTTGCTGGATAATCGCCAGAATCGTATTTGGCCGAGAACGCAAGTCCTCAGCGGCAAGGACCGATAACATCTCGTTGTACGGAGACGGTATCTCGAAATTCAATCTCGGCGTTTTTCGTGGTCTCGCGGTTGGTGTTATTTGCATGCGTATTATTTTTCCAAACTAATTATCTATATCTATTATTATAATAGTTTTCCAATATTTGTCAACATTCCAAATACTCGGTTTTCTGTTATAAATTCCTTATTGATTTTTTATAAGTTTTCTGATAATATGTAAGAAATACAATTGCCCAGGGGATCCGGTGTAATAGCAGGAAAGAAAAAAAGGGGCAGTAATGCCCCTATCATTTTAGTGAGGTGCGCGATGAATGTAGCAGAGTGGTTAAACGCAAAGTTCCTGGAATGGGAACGTAACGAGGGGAAACGGAAAACAATGGTTCAGTTTGCCGAATATCTAGGCGTTGCTCAACCGTCATTATCTGCATGGGCAACGGGTAAATATGTCCCCAAAGGACAAAATCTCGCCAAGATCGCAGAAAAATTAGGCTATGAGATTTACGATGTACTCAGTATCCCCCGCCCCATGCCTGTCGAACTGGATGATAAAGTCAATGAGCTAATTCGGGCTGCCAGACAGTTTCCCCCTGAAATCCAGGCGCATGTGGTCGCTGCATTTCGAGAACTGATTCCGCTCCTGATGGAGCGGCGCATCACGGATGAAGATCAGATTATGTGGATGCTGGCTGATATGCTCCGCAAACGAATTGGAACTGACCTTAATCCCGAAAAGCTGGCATCCAAAATTTCAGGGCTGCCCAGAATTGCGTACCCCATCGGCATTGGATTTGGTTTTGAGCGCACACCTGAGAACATCCGGCGATTCAAGCTGACTGGGATTGAGGCGGCCAAGAAAATTGATTCGATGGGATTGGATGAGGACAGCGAAGAAGGCCAGGCGGTTATTCTGCAAGTTTTTCTCGACGCTGGCTTCCCACTTCTGGACATGAACGATATAAACATTAGTGATGCCCCGGATGAGCAGTAACCTGCAATACGGCTTGTGCCGGGACGTGATTCTTTGTCGCCAAGTTTCTGATGACAGCCTTAAATTGCATTGCTTTACTCATAAAAGCACCTCAATGTATTCTCGAACGAGTTTCTGAATCTTAAACTTTACAGCATAGCAATAGAGCAAATCAAGATCCTTCTCACTCTTAGCCAGATAGCGTTTAAGCGCCGCATAAACAAGCTGCAGGTCAAGCTGGCTTCTGCTGCGGAGTATGTCACAAATCGTTCTCTCCAGACTTGTAACCCGGAGAGGATTGCCATGCGGAGATTTCATCGTAACAACCCCCAGATCAAATAAATCCCGGTTGAGATAAAATATCCTGGCTCCTTGCTGCCGCAATGAACTGACATGATAGCCCACTGGTACGGTGATCGAATATCTGAGCGGCGTTCGGTCTGTCAGATCATGCAGATAGAGCGCTGTCTCGTGCGAATAGACAGACGATTTATAAACTGCTTGGAAGACAAATAATTCATCTTCAATAGAAGCTGATGACCGGTAAACGCCCCTTGAAATTCGCCGGATCTCGCCGTTTTGTTCCAAAATAGCCAAGTAGGTTCTGGGAATGTTGAACTTAGCCAGGTCCGATGTTAAAAGAATGCCATTCTGGCTGGTCAGAATCTTCCTGATTATTTTCAGGGGTGAAGGTTTTTCTTTTACGTTCACACTCATATTATAGACAATATGAGTGTGAACGTAAAGAGCAACGTATTAGCCAGGCGGGCATTATGAAATTCAGGAAACCATGACCCTGAAAGAGATGCTCTTTATTATCATCAAGCCTATCACCTTAGCGCTTTACAGACTCAAAAACAGGTCAACAGCATCGGACAGTGAAATGTCGTCCTGCTTTGCCCACTGGGTATAAAGCCGCAAACAGGGGACGATCTGTTGAGAGGCGGTCACGACCTCGAGGTAATAGTATATTCCAGAATCTGCTCCCTGCTGCATTAAGCTCCCAGTCCCTGACTTTGAGTGATCAGGGACTGGGAGCTGTTTGAGGGAGTTTAAGTTCTTGCATTTGACCTCCTTCGGTCAATGATTCAATTTTTGCCGGTTGTGGGGTTGATTTGTTTTTGAAGATCGCTGGATAGATTTTCTCCTTCAAGGAATGTGAGTCAGGGTTTCAGTTCAGTGGACATTGAGGAAAGGTTAAGTTATTTTTGATAGGCGGCTCCTGGGTTGGATCAAGATGAACGGGGTTTCCGATAGGTCAGTCAAATGGGTGGGGGGTGAGTTTGTTTTGGTTATCTTTTCAATAGGCTGCTCCTGGGTGGGGATGACTATACTATAGCACTTTGA
>JAGOFZ010000270.1 GCA_017996955.1 Longilinea sp. | reverse complement strand
ATGACTTCGCCAGCAACTTTCTTGAGCCAGTCAAAGCGCTCGCGGCTCATGCCTTCGGGCAGGATGGCGATCGAATCGCAGGCCAGCAGGGCCGAGTCGTAGGCGCCGCCGCGGCAGTAGTTGCCAGTGGAGGGCCAGACGGCTTTCTGAGTGGTGGGGTCAAACTGGCCGGTAACCAGCCGGGGGGCCAAACAGCCAAAAGCCGCGCCAACTTTGTGGGCGCCGGTGGGGAACCACTTGCCCACCAGAGCTACAATGCGGGCCTTGGTGCCGGTCAGGCTGGAGGGCAGCTCAACATAATTGACGCCGCCGAAACCGCCGCCGCTGGGCTGGGGTTGATTATTCCAGGTGATGCGGAACAGGTTGCGGGGGTGAATATCCCACAGACCGATGTTGCGCAGTTCAGCCTGAATGCCCGCCGGGATCAGGGCAGGGTTGACCATTTCGGCGAAGGTGGGGATGATAATGTTGCGTTCACGGGCCCGCTGAATGGCGCGCTCTCGGCGTTCGGGCAGTACGGTTAAATCAATTTTAGTCATGTCCAATCTCCTGAGTTATTTTTCGTCTTTATCGGGGGCCTGGCGCACCACATAGAGCGGGCGGCCTTTAACTTCATCATAAATGCGGCCAATGTACTCGCCAAGGATACCCAGCGAGATTAGCTGCACACCGCCAAGGAACAATACCGCCAGCAGCGTGGAAGCCTGGCCGAAAAACGCCTCAGACCCAGCCGCACGGGCGATAATAACAACCGGAATGGTGATCAGGCTGATGCCGGCGCAGATAAAGCCCAGAATGGAAGCGGCCTGCAGCGGCACATAGGAGAAGCTGGTGATGGCGTTCATGGCCAGCTTGAGCATTTTCTTGAACGGGTATTTGGTCTCGCCAGCAAAACGGGCGGCGCGGCGGTAGCTGACGCCAGTCTGCTTGAAGCCAATCCACGAGGACATGCCGCGCAAGAAGCGGTGATGCTCGCGCATCTGCCCCATCACATTGATCACCTTGCGGTCAAGCAGGCGAAAGTCGCCGGTATCCAGCGGGATTTTGACATCGGTGATCTTGTAGATCAGGCGGTAGAAGGTGGCCGCGGTGAATTTCTTGAACCAGGTTTCGCCTTCGCGCTCAGCGCGCACAGCATAGACCACTTCGTAGCCTTCGCGCCATTTGGCAATCAATTCCAACATCACCTCGGGCGGGTCCTGCAGGTCGGCATCGATGACGATGACCGCGTCGCCGCGGCTGTAATCCATGCCGGCGGTGACGGCAATTTGATGCCCAAAGTTGCGTGCAAAAATCACCGGGCGAACCAGTTTATCCTGTTCAGCTAGCGTGCGGATAATATCGGTTGAACCGTCACTGGAACCGTCATCCACCAGGACCAGTTCCCAGGTTTCCCCGCTGGGGTCCATCACTTCGTGTACACGGCGGATGAGCTCGGGCAGTGATTCATGCTCATTGTACACGGGGGCGATAATCGAAATGGTTGGCCGGGTCATAATGCTCCTTGATCAAATGAAATTGTCAAACAACATGCCGCTTTGATTATACCTCATTGGGTGATTCCCACTATAATGATGTCAGAAGGAGAAAACATCATGGAAAAGCGGTTTAAGATCTTGCGGTTTATTGGCTCAATGTATAAAGTTCTGGGTATCATTAGCGCCATCCTGACGGTGATTGGTTCGGTGGGCAGTTGCCTGAGCTTTGCGCTGGCGGGAGGGCTGTCCAGCCAACTGCTGGAGCAATATGGCACCCAACTGCCGGCAGGCGCTGGCATTGGGATTGGGATTGCTGCCGGACTGGGGATCCTGCTGGGCGGGTTGATCTCTGCGCTGACGCTGTATGCGTTTGGCGAGGCGGTCTATCTGTTTATTGACCTGGAAAACAACACCCGGACCACAACCGAGCTGCTGCGCAGCCGGATGTAATCAGTCAGGCCTTTTAGCCGGCCATAGCAGTGAGCTAAAGCTCGCACTCCAGAGGGGGATGGGGAAATTCTCTGGAGTGCGAGTTTTGGTTTAGTCTGGCGGGCAAGCTCGCGCGCCAGCAGAGCGTTCAGTGACGGGTCAGGCCAGCGCCTGGGCAAGATCGGCGATGATGTCTTCGACATTTTCAACGCCGACGGAGAGGCGCACCAGACCATCGGTGATGCCAGCCGCCAGGCGGGCCGCAGCGGGCATGGCGGCGTGCGTCATGCTGGCGGGGTGCTGGATGAGCGTATCCACATTACCCAGGCTGACCGCCAGGGTGGCAAGCTGGACACGGTTCATCATCGATTCGCCGGCAGCCAGGCCGCCCTTGAGTTCAAAGGAGATCATGCCGCCAAAGGACAGCATTTGCTTTTTGGCAATGGCGTAGTCCGGGTGGCTGGGCAGGCCCGGGAAAAAGACGCGGGCAATCTGGGGCTGGGCTTCGAGCCACTGCGCCACCTGCATGGCGTTTTCGCAGTGCTTTTGCATGCGCAGTTCAAAGGTTTTGAGGCCAATACTGGTCAGCCAGCAGTCCATGGGGCTGGGGGTGCCGCCCAGGATTTTCATCACCGAAAAGAGTTCGCCGCGCACCCAGTTGACATGGCGGCTGATGACCGCACC
>JAGOFZ010000269.1 GCA_017996955.1 Longilinea sp. | reverse complement strand
CATTACATCGCCGCCATCCAGCAGGTGGCCGAGCGCCTGCGTGAATTTTCGCATGTGCTGGGCTACGATACCCTCAATGAACCCTCCCAGGGCTTCATTGGCTTCCCAGATGCCAATCAAATCCCCTTTGAGTTTGCTTCTTACGGCGCCCTGCCCACGATCTATCAGAGCCTGCTGCTGGCCGCCGGTTATCCGCAGACCGTCAAATACAAGCCCAACAAGCTGCCGCTGCCTTCCAGCCAGACGGTTGTTGTCAATTCGGCGGGGCTGCGCCTCTATCGAGAGGGTGTTACCCCCATCTGGCAGCAGAACGGCGTCTGGGATGTAGATGCAGCCGGCAACCCGCAGCTCTTGCAGCCAGACTATTTTGGGCAAGTGGCTGGCCAGCCAGTGAACTTTGATCAACAGTTCTTTGCGCCGTTTGTGCGCCGCTACACCGCCGCCATCCGTTCCATCCACCCGGACGCCTTGATCTTTGTCTCTCCACCGCCGGCCGAAATGCGTATAGGCGCCGAGGGTTTTGCCCTGTCAGACGAGGCAGGCCTTGTCTTTGCCCCGCACTGGTATGATGGCATCACGCTGTCCTTCCAGAAATACCTGTCCTGGCTCGGCGTGGATACCGCCCATCAACCAGTGCGTCTGGCACTGGGACGCAAGAACCGCCGCCGCTTCATTGCCCGGCAGTTGGGCGCTCACCTGGAGCGCGCCCGCCGCGACCTGGGGGAGGCTCCAGTGGTTATCGGCGAGACTGGCATCCCCTTCAACCTGGAGCATGGCCGCGCCTTCCGCACCGGCGATTTTTCCGCCCACGTTCAGGCCCTGGATGATACCATCCAGGGGCTTGAAGCCAATTTCCTCAACTTCACCCTCTGGAATTACACTCCCGATAACACCAACGCCCGCGGCGATCTGTGGAATGATGAAGACCTGTCCATCTTCAGCCGCGATCAGCAAACCGGCAGCGGCGACATTAACGACGGCGGTCGGGCATTGCCAGCCGCCATCCGTCCCTACGCGGCCCGCGTCCCTGGCGAGCCGTTGACCACTCGCTTTGACCTGCCTAGCCGTGAGTTTCAGTTCACCTTCCGGCTCAACCCGGCGGTCACGGCTCCGTTGGAGGTTTTCCTGCCCCGCTACCATTACCCCAATGGCGCTGCCATTCAGGTGACCCGTGGCCGCGTGCAGGTGGATCTGCTCAACCAGCGCCTGGAATACTGGCCCGATGCTGCAGAATCAATCCATACCCTCACACTGCGCGCCGCCTGATGTCGTGATCCTGATTTCCCCCGTGGATTAACAGAACAGCCCCGCGTTCCGGGGCTGTTTGTTTCTACTCAATGCTGATTTTTACGGGAGCCTTCTCACCGGTGGGGTCAATCAGCAGATGTTCAGACTGGCAGACATAGCGCCACTCGGTGGTGGTGTTGAAAATCCGGTGCAGCTTGGCGCTGCAGCTGGGGCAGATGACTGCCGGCAGGGCGGTGTAGGCGCTGACATTGCCAATCAGATCCTCACCTAATAAGACACGACTGGTTTCGGGTGACACAATTTTCCTCCTGTGAGACATATTGGACCGGCATCCCAAAGGGCTCGCTGGTCGTTTTGCGGTTAAAATAACCCTGTGATTATTAATCTGCAACCGTATCGATACTATACCGTCCAGACGGTATAATTATAACACAGGTTTGAGAATAAAGGAATACCACCATGCCCGGTAAAACAAGTGCCCTCACCCGTAAAGCCATCCTGGAAGCCGCCAACCGCATCGTCCTTGAACAGGGCGTTGATCACCTCACGTTGGAGGCGGCTGCGGCTGCGGCGGGCATCAGCAAAGGCGGGCTGCTGTATCACTTCCCCAATAAAGAAGCCCTGATTGTCGGCATGATTCAGGCTTACTTGGAACGCTTTACCACCGATTACAATACCTCGGCTGAAAAAGAACCCGATGACACCCCCGGGCGCTGGACCCGTGCCTATCTTGAGACCACCTTTGCCGATAACGAGCGCATCCCCCGTCTGAGTTCAGGCCTTCTGGCTGCCATCGCCACGGACCCCTCTCTGCTGGCGCCCTTGCAGCGAACCTTTGCCGATTGGGTCGCCCAACTCTCCCTGGATGGTATTGACCCCGTGACCGCAACCATCATCCGCCTGGTGGCCGATGGCGTCTGGCTGGTGGAGCTGTTTGGCCTCACCCCGCCCGATGCCGCCATGAAAGCCCGGGTGATGGAAGCCCTGCTCGAAATGTCTCGCGCCCGCCCCGCCTAGGCCCGGCGGTCTTCATCCTCGGGTATAATAGATTTCATCCCCTTCTGCTCAGGAATAATCCATGAACGAAATCGAAAGCCTCGAACAGGCCATTCAGGCTCTGGAAACTCAGCGGGCCCTGCTGGGTGATGCGGTAGTCGAAGCCGGGCTGGCTCCCATGCGCGAGCGCCTGCAATCGCTCCGGCGCCAGGGCGCCGAGCAGCAGCGCAAGCAGGTCACCATCCTGTTTGCAGATGCCTCTGGCTTCACTGCCGCTTCCGCTTTGCAGGACCCCGAAGAAGTCACCGAGACAATGAATGCCCTCTGGCAGCGCGTGGATGGTGTGATCCTGGAG
>JAGOFZ010000268.1 GCA_017996955.1 Longilinea sp. | reverse complement strand
GGGCCCCAGGCAGCCACCTGACCGCTGAAGAGCGAACGAGCCTGCTCCAGCGTCAAGGTTGAGAGGGGGTTTTGCGGATGGACGATCACCACCAGATCTGCTTGTGCCAGAATGGCATTGAACGCCGGCGGCTCGGATGGCACGCCCCACTGGAGGGTGAGATCGGGTGTTTCGGTGAGGGATTCGGTGCGCACGGCAACGCCCGTCTCGAGGGTGCAGGCGGCAAAGACCGGGCGCAGCCAGTCCAGCATGCTGGGAAACGCAACGGTGAAGCTCTGCACCGTTGGCACGGGCTGATCTGACGGCGCGGGAGTACAGCCCGCCAGCAGCAGCAGGGCAAGCCAGACTGAAATCAGCCGGGCAGTCGATTTCACCGCAGCGCCCCCACCAGCAGGGTCAGGGCGGCAAAAGCCACGCAGTAGATGGCGAAGCCGTAAAACGAGCGGCGAGTCAAAAAGCGCAGCAGCCAGGCAATGGACAGGTAACCGACCACTGCCGCCGCCACAAAACCGATCACCATCACCGGGAGAAAGCTTGCGAGGTTGGGCACATCCAGCAGATCTTTGAAGCCGATCAGACCGGCACCCAGCATCACCGGCACAGACATCAGGAAGGAGAAGCGCGCCGCTGAGGCCCGATCAAGGCCGCGGAACATACCGCCCGAAATGGTGGAGCCGGAGCGGGAGACGCCCGGCAGCAAGGAGACCACCTGCATCAGCCCCATGACCAGGGCATCTTTCCAGTTCACGGCCTCCAGACTGCGGGTGCGCTTGCCCAGCCACTCTGCCAAGGCCAGCAAAGCAGCAGTGACCAGCAAAAACAGCGCGGTGGCTGTGGGGGAATGGAAGGCCTGCTCGACCAGATCTTTGAACAGAACCCCGGCCAGGCCCGCCGGAATGGTGGCGATAATCAGATACCAGCCCAGGCGGGATTGGGGATCGGCGAAGGGCTGGCGCTTAATCAATCCGGATACCCAGGCCCGGACAATGGTCCAGAGGTCTTTCCAGAAAAAGGCGATGACAGCCACCACGGTGCCGAGCTGAACCAGGACATCAAAGGGGAAGATCTGAGCAGCGGGGATTTGCCAGTTGAACAGGAAAGGCACCAGCACCAGATGGGCGGAGCTGGACACGGGTAAAAATTCAGTGAGGCCCTGGACGATGCCCAGGATAACAGCCTGCAAAATGGTCATTGTTTTGCCTCCAGGCGGGATAGTGTGGCAGCCGCAAATGCGGCAAAGCGATGCTCAAGGATGGCGGTACGCATCTGGCGCATCAGTTCTTCGAGGGTGTAGAGGTTATGAATGGAGATGAGGGTGGACGCCAGGATTTCTTTGGCCACAATCAGGTGGCGCAGGTAGGCGCGGGTGAAGTGCTGGCAGGTGTAACAGCCGCAGGCGGCATCAATGGGACGGGGGTCACGGGCGTTGGCGGCGTTCATTAAATTAATGCGCCCATCCAGGGTCATGGCGGCTTGATGGCGCGCTAGGCGGGTGGGCAGCACACAATCAAAGATATCAATGCCGCGCATCACGCCGTTGACCAGATCTTCGGGTGCACCTACACCCATCAGGTAGCGCGGGCGATCTGTGGGGAGGATGGCGTTGACGACCTCGATCATGGCGTGCATTTCGGGCTTGGTCTCGCCAACCGAGAGTCCGCCGATGGCGTAGCCGGGGAAATCCTGGGTGGCGATAAATTCAGCCGAGCGCTGGCGCAGATCGGGGAAAACCCCGCCCTGGACAATGCCGAACAAAGCCTGATCTGCCCGGGTGCGGGCCTGCAAACAGCGCAGCGCCCAGGCGTGGGTGCGCTCGAGTGCGCGCTCATTGTAAGCCCGGTCGTAGGGCGGGGCACATTCGTCAAAGGCCATGATGATATCGGCGCCAAGCTGTTCCTGAATCTGGACGGCCTTTTCAGGCGTCAGGCGGTGGGTGGAGCCGTCAATATGGCTCTTGAAGGTCACGCCATCGGCATCAATTTTGCGCATGTCGGCCAGGGAAAAAACCTGAAAGCCGCCGGAATCGGTCAGCATGGGGTGCGGCCACTGCATAAACTGATGCAAGCCGCCCATCTCAGCGACCAACGGCGCACCGGGGCGCAGGTAGAGATGATAGGTGTTTGCCAGCACCAGCGAAGCGCCCAGCGCCTCCAGTTGATCGGGCGTGACGGCTTTGACGGTGGCCTGGGTGCCGACCGGCGCAAAGACCGGCGTGGGGATATCCCCATGCGGAGTGTGGAAGATGCCGGCGCGGGCGCCGCCATCTTCGGCCAGAAGTTCATAGAAAAAAGCGGGATTGTTCACAGGTCCCATTATACCAATCTTCTCCTTGTCGGTTTAGCGGCGTGAAAGTATACTAGGGCGATGAACATCGCAAACTATTCAACCTGGCTGGAAATTGACCTGGGGGCGGTTCGCAATAATGTGCGAAGGATGAAAGCAATCACTGGCCGCGGCGTGATCGCGGTCATTAAAGGGAATGGCTACGGGCATGGGCTGGTGGAAATGGGCCGGGCTGTGTCCCAGGCCGGAGCAGACTACCTGGCTGTGGCGCGGATTGAAGAAGCGCTGCCGCTGCGCCAGGCAGGCATCACCACGCCAGTGCTGGTGCTG
>JAGOFZ010000267.1 GCA_017996955.1 Longilinea sp. | reverse complement strand
GCCCCCAAATCCACGGCGTCACCCGGGCGGCGCATCACCCCCAGCCCATCACAGGCCGCCAAAAATTCTGCCGGTCGGTGCCATGCCGGCAGGTCATGTAGCGAGTCGCCTCCCATTAAATAGAAGAGCGCTGCGCCGGGGTTTTGTTCCCGCAGCAGCCGCACCGTATCCACCGCGTAATGCGGCGCAGGGCGATCAATGTCCACCCGGCTCAATTCAAAGCGGGGGTCCGCACCGATGGCCGCCTGCACCATCGCCAGGCGCGCTTCCAGCGGGCTGATGATCTGCCCGGTCTTGTGCGGCGGATTGGGCGTCAGCACCCACAGCAGCCGGTCAAGCTGCAGCGCCGCCAGGCACTCTTCCGCCAGAATCAGATGACCGACATGCGGAGGGTCAAATGTGCCGCCGAAGATGCCCAGCCGTGTGGTCATTACAGCTCAATCCTGCCACTCCAGCATAAAATCACCAATCCAGACTTCATCGCCCTGCTGAATGCCCGCCTTGCGCAGCGCATCTTCCACGCCCAGGGTTTCCATCAGCTTCTGGAAGCGGCGCAGTGATCCTTCGTACTCCCAGTAGGTCATCTTGGCCGCGCGTTCAATGGCTGCCCCGTTGACCCGATAGCTGCCATCATCGTTGCGCGAGATGGTGAAGTCAGTTGGCGCTTCTGCCGGGCGGTAAACCGGGATAGTCGTCGCCGCTTCGGGCTCCGGCGCGGTCTTGAGTAATTCCAGCGCTCGCCACAGCAGCGGTTTGAGGTCTGTATGGGTGGCTGCCGAAATTGCCATTGGGTCTTTCACACCCCGCTTGGCCAGCGCTTTTTTGATCTTTGGCCAACGTTCCTGCACATCCGGCAGGTCCATTTTATTGAAGGCCACAATCTGCGGTTTGTTGGCCAGGGCCGGGTCAAATAAGGCCAGTTCGCTGATCGTCTGGTCATAATCCCCCAGCGGGTCTTCCGCCAGCCCATCCAGCACATGAATCAGCACCCGTGTCCGTTGAATGTGCCGCAGGAAGGCATCACCCAACCCCACACCCTGGTGCGCCCCTTCCACCAGGCCAGGAATATCTGCCAGCACCAGTGTATTTTCGTCATCCAGTTCAGCCACGCCCAGGTTAGGTTCCAGCGTGGTGAACGGGTAATTGGCAATCTTGGGGTTGGCATTGGTCACCGCCGCCAGCAGGCTCGATTTGCCCGCATTGGGAACACCCACAATGCCCACATCGGCAATTAATTTCAACTCCAAACGCAGGAAGCGCTCTTCAGCCGGTTCGCCTCGTTCAGCCGTCCGGGGGGCCTGATGCCTGGCGCTGGCAAAATGCGGGTTGCCGCGTCCGCCGCGCCCGCCTTTGGCCACCAGTAACTGCTGGCCTGGCTCCACCAGATCACCCAGCAGTTCACCGCTGGTATCGTCATACACCAGCGTGCCCGCTGGCACTGGCACCAGCAAATCAGGCGCCGATTTACCCGTCTGATTCCTGCGCGCGCCCTTGGCGCCGCTGTCTGCAATGTGCCGCTGTTGATGCCGAAACGCAGCCAGAGTGTTCAGTTTGGGGTTCACCACCAGAATCACACTGCCGCCGTGACCGCCATCGCCCCCATCGGGGCCGCCGCGTGCCACATACTTCTCCCGGAGGAAATGGACCATACCATCGCCACCCTTGCCAGACTGAACATATATTTTCGCTTCGTCAATAAACATAATCCGCTACACCTTGCTGTGAGAAGCGTGAGTCGTAAGCAGGCCGCGCCCGCTTACGACTCACGTTGAATGTCTTACATCGAACTACTTGCCGAACTTGGCCTTCAGGATCTCTTCCAGCGTGGGCTGGCCGATCTCCTGCAGTTCATAGCGCACGCGCTGCATCGGCTTGTTGATCTTGATGATGCGGGTCAGGTCAATCGGGGTCGCCGAGATGACCAGGTCCACATCCGCATTGTTGATGGTGGTTTCCAGGTCTTTCATCTGCTGTTCGCCATAACCCATGGCGGGCAGAATCTGGCCGGTACCGGGGTACTTCTGATAGGTTTCGGTGATGGTGCCGACCGCGAACGGGCGGGGGTCCACAATTTCGGCAGCGCCGAAGCGGCGGGCAGCAACCCAACCCGCACCGTAGGCCATTTCACCGTGGGTCAGCGTGGGGCCGTCCTCGATCACCAGCACGCGCTTGCCGCGGATGGCTTCGGGGTTATCCACAAACAGGGGGGAGGCGCCTTCGATGACCAGCGCATCCGGGTTCAGGCGGTGCAGGGTCTCGCGCACAGCGATGACCTTGTCGGGGGCCGCGGTATCCACTTTGTTGATCACAAACACATCCGCCGCGCGCACATTGGTCTCGCCCGGGTGATACAGATATTCGTGACCGGGGCGGTGCGGGTCAGCGACCACAATCGCCAGGTCCGGAACGTAGAACGGGAAGTCATTATTGCCGCCGTCCCACAGGACGATGTCAACTTCCTGCTCAGCCTGGCGCAGGATGGCTTCGTAATCCACACCGGCATACACGATCACGCCGTTGTCAATGTGAGGTTCGTATTCTTCGCGTTCTTCAATCGTGCATTCGTGCTTGTCCAGGTCGGCATAGGTCGCAAAGCGCTGCACCTTCTGGGCAACCAG
>JAGOFZ010000266.1 GCA_017996955.1 Longilinea sp. | reverse complement strand
TGTGCTGCTCAAACTCATCGAAAGTCAACGGGCGGTTATCCATGGCAGAGGGGAGGCGGAAGCCGTATTCAACCAGGGTGCCTTTACGCGAGCGGTCACCGTTGTACATCCCCCGAATCTGGGGGATAGTCATATGGGACTCGTCAATGACGAGCAGGTAATCACTGGGGAGGTAATCAATCAACGTCCAGGGTGGGGACCCGGGGGCACGCTGGTCCAACTGGCGGGAGTAGTTTTCGATGCCGGAGCAGTAACCAACTTCACGAAGCATTTCAAGATCATAACGACAGCGCTGTTCCAGGCGCTGCGCTTCGAGCAGCTTGCCATCGCGCTTGAATTGAGCCAGGCGTTCTTCCAATTCCTGTTCGATGTTGACAATGGAGGATTTCAGGCGATCTTCCTGGGCGATGTAATGCTTAGCAGGGTAAATGGTGATTTCGGCTGGCTCGGACAGGATTTCACCCGTCAGGGGGTTGACGGCCATCATGCGTTCAACTTCATCACCAAAGAAGGTGATCCGGTAGGCCTGCTTATCTTCATAAGCGGGGAAGATTTCAAGAGTATCGCCGCGCACGCGAAACGTGCCAGCATGGAAGTCAAAGTCATTGCGCTGATACTGGCCCTCAATCAGTTGGCGGAGGAGGGCATTGCGGCGGTAGATGGTGCCCTGCTGTAAATGGATGGCGCCGTGACCGTAGGCTTCGGGGTTGCCCAGGCCATAGATGCACGACACAGAGGCCACAATAATGACATCGCGGCGAGACATGAGCGAGGCAGTCGCCGCCAGACGCAGGCGATCAATCTCCTCGTTGATGTCGGTCTCTTTTTCGATATAGAGGTCGCGCTGGGGAACATAGGCTTCGGGCTGATAATAATCGTAGTACGAGACGAAGTAAGAGACCGCGTTCTCGGGGAAGAAATCGGCAAATTCGGCATAGAGCTGAGCTGCCAGAGTCTTATTATGCGCCATAATCAGCGCGGGCATCTGAAGCTGCTGGATGATATTGGCAATGGCAAAGGTCTTGCCGGTGCCGGTTGCGCCAAGCAGCACCTGATGGCGGCTGCCCTGGTGCAGATTCTGAACCAACTGGGCAATCGCTTCTGGCTGATCGCCAGTAGGCTGATAGGGGGCCTGTAGACGAAACTCCATGAGACACCTGCCTTCTAAGAATTGGTCAAGTGTTCTATTATAATCTCAGATTGGATGAAAGGCAATTGTCAGATTAGCGCGCGGTGGATGATCTGGATGTGGAAAGCGGCAGGGTGACGGTAAAAATAGCGCCGCCGGATGGATGATTGGCTGCGGTGACATCCCCGCCCATGGCACGGGCCAACTGGCGGGCAATTGCCAGACCGAGGCCGGTGCCGCCTTCGTCACGGCTGCGAGAACGCTCGACGCGGTAAAAACGCTCAAAGATGTGCGGCAGAGCCTCCGGCGCAATGCCAGGGCCGCTGTCGTGGACCGTCAACAGTCCGGTGGATGCAAGCGCAATAATAATCCGCCCGGCATCGGGTGTATAACGCAGGGCGTTGCTGAGTAAATTGCCCAGAATTTGTTCAATGCGGTCGGGATCGCCCAGGGCTTGAATCGGTGAGGAAGGTTCGATGGTCAGCTCAACACTGCGGGCTGATGCTGGCGCGTCGAACCGGTTGACCACGCGCCGGGTGAGGGCAACCAGGTCCACCGGGACGCGTTCAACGGGCAGTTCACCCGCTTCGGCCAGGGCCAGGGTGCGCAGGTCCCCCACCAGACGGGTCAATAGATCTGTCTGGGCCAGAATGGCATTCAGGTTTTCGGGGGTCATCGGATTGACACCATCCAAAAGCGCTTCGAGCTGGGCGCGCTGAACTGCCAACGGAGTGCGCAGCTCGTGAGCAATGTCGGCGGTCATGGAGCGGCGGCGCTCTTCAGACTGCTGAAGGGAAGCCGCCATATGATTGAAGGTGCGGCCCAGGTCAGACAGCTCATCACGCCCACGAATGGCAACCCGCTGGGATAAATCTCCAGCAGACATGGCATGGGCGGCGCGGGTGAGCTGGCGAATGGGGCGGATCAGGCCGGCGGACAAGGCGAGCGCCATCAAGAGGGCGATGCCTACCCCAACCAGACCCGCCCGCAAGGCAGCGTCGTTGAGGCGTTCAATGAGGGGCAGCTCGTCGCCCTGACGGTAAAAGGAACCGGTTGAGGGCAGCAAATAGCCCACCGCTGCACCCTGGGGTCCGGTTAATACAATGCCCCCGGCGAGATCATCAGATGACAGCACCGAGCCTTCGGTCTGCCCGGAGGCGTCTATCAGCACCAGGCCCTGAGAATCGGCGAGACGCAAGCGCTGACTGCCACCGCCATGCCCACCGTTGCTGCCGGGGCCATGGCCTTCTGCCGGACCTGCACCTACGGACAGCAGACTTTCAGCGCCCTGCCAGGAGCCGTGTTCGGCATAGTAAGATTCAAGATCGGAGACGGTTTCTTCCAGGCCTTCAAAGCCCCCGCGCAGCAAATAGGTTTGGATCTGCTGCCGGGAGTCCAGGCGGACAAAAATGACCACGCTGGCAATGGCAGCAAGGGCAACCAGCACAAGGGAGAGGACGAATTTGGTGCGCATGTGCAACCTCAAGGCTCCAAA
>JAGOFZ010000265.1 GCA_017996955.1 Longilinea sp. | reverse complement strand
ATCTTCTAACCATGCGCCGAAAGGCCGTGCTAAAACACTTTTTTGAGGCGACCAATGCCATTTTGGCGGAAGATCACGACCTTGAACACAACCGAGAAAAGTTACAGGACGCTGTTCAATTAACCCTCCCCGAACTTGATGGAAAAGGGAAGGGAGAAATTCTGATTTTTCTGCATGAAAAGGGCCTGCTGGGCGGGGATCGATCCATTGATTTACACAACGCTGATTTCAGGGAGGTTGAGCTACACAGGGCGCATCTTAATGGCGCACTGCTCGAAAGGACTGACCTATCTCGGGCGCGGCTGGAGGGAGCGCACCTGGCTGACGGAAAGCTGCACGGGGCGAATCTAGCGAAAGCCTGGCTGCGGCACAGCAATTTACAGCGAGCTGTGCTGACCGGGTGCAATCTGCGCAGTGCTCATTTAGAAGGCGCCAATCTTGAGGGGGCGGACTTAAGCCATGCCTGTCTTGTAGATGCTTTTTTCAAGAAAGCAAATCTGCACCTCTGCACCGGGCTTAGCATCTCCGATCCATATTATGATGAGAGCGCAGCGAGCCATGATCAAAGTATTGGCACGGCCGATCTAGATCAGGCGATACTCATTGATGCCATTCTGCCCGATGGACGGAAATTTACCAATGAAAAAGGGCGGGCTTTTTTGCATAGGAAAGAAATAGAAGAACTGATTGACCGGCTATAGACAGGCATTACCCACCAATGCGAAATACGCCACAGTCAGGCCAGCGAGTCTGGGCGGTCGCCATTAGTTCGGGGCGGATGACTACCAGCGCCAGGCGATAGCAGAACGAGTCGAGTGCCACCAGGCCACTCAACCAACCTTTGGCGTGGATAAATTCCAATGGGCCTAATTCATCTACAATCAACAAATCACAGGGGGTTGCTGAGCGGAGGCAACCATCGCCCCAGGCGAGAGTGAGATCATCAAAAGCCCAATGGCCTGTCTGCGTGATAGATTGGGGGTTTGTTTCGATAAGCTGTGCCAAAGGGCGGATTTGATTGCTGCGCAAATCCAGGGCGTCAATACCCACTTTCAGGGTACCCTCAAAACGAGCGGGAGAAAGCATTCCGGCAACATCAAAGCCGCGCTGCTGCATACGCCGGGCAACCAAAGTGCAGAAACGGGTTTTGCCAGCCCCGCGGTCGCCTGTAATGAGGATTAATCGTCCCATAGCAATAGCCGCTTGCCATCCAATTGGCGGGTGCGCAGCGGGACGCCATATGCCGCACTGAGATCGGCGTCATTCCAGACTTCGGCCAGGGGCCCGGCACGCAGAACCCGCCCGGAGCGCATTAAGATTAGTTGGGCGGCCAATGCCGCCGCCACATCGGGATCGTGAGTGGTCAACAAAATTGTGACCCCTTCGGTAGCCAGGCTGCGGAGCTGGCGGACCAACAGCCGTTTGTTCGATAGGTCCAGGTGGGCGGTGGGTTCATCGAGAAGCAGCAAGGCGGGCTGCTGGGCCAGCGCGCGGGCAATTAGCAATAATTGATGTTCACCGCCGCTGAGTGTATGGATGGACTGGTGGGCGCGGTCAGCCAGGCCCACGCGCTCCAGGGCGGTTTGTGCAATCTGGCAGTCCGTTGCGCCGGGGAGTTCCAATGGATGCAAGTGCGGCGCACGGCCGAGCAAGGCATATTCCAGCAGTGAATATTCGAAAGGGTTGTACTCGCGCTGCGGCACCAGCCCTACGCGCTGGCCGATCTGCCGATGGGTGTACTGGGCCAGCGGTGCGCCCTGCAAGATGATTTGACCCGAGGTGGGATGCAGCCGGCCATAAGTGAGACGCAATAGGGTGGTTTTGCCAGCGCCATTGGGCCCCAGGATGGCGGTCGTCTCACCAGGAATCAGCGTGAGCGAGAGGTTATCCAGGGCGGGATGGTCGGCCTGAGGGTAGGAATACGTTACCGAGTCAAAAGCCAGGACAGGGTTCATCAGGATTGGTGTTGTAACAGGGGGCGGGTGAGCAAGGTAAGAAATGCCACGGCGCCAAGAAGGGAGGTTAAGATGCCCAGGGGAATTTCGCCGATCAGCAGCAGGCGGGCCAGATTATCACAAATGACCAGGTAAATGGCGCCAATCAACAAGGCGCCCGGGAGCGCATAGCGGGCATCTGCCCCAAACAGCCGGCGGGCGAGATGCGGTGTAATCAACCCGGCCCAACCAATGAGCCCGCCAATGGAAATGGACGCGGCGGTGGCGGCTACCGCGGCAAGCAGAACCGCCAAGCGCTCTGAGCTGCCAGAAGCGCCCAGAGCGGCGGCGGCATCTTCGTCCAGCGTCAGCAGGTTGAGACGCCAGCGCAGAAAGAGCATTACCACCAGCCCGCCAAGCATCAGAGGTAGGGCTGCCAGAAGCCGCGGCCAGGTAATGCCATATAAACCACCCAGGAGCCAGAAGGTGATTTCGGGTAATTGACGCAGTGGATCAGCCAGATATTTGATCATGCCTACGCCGGCTGAAAACAGCGCCGAAACAGCGATGCCGCTCAGCACCAGGCGCAAGACCCACCCGCCGTAACGGACGCGCCGGGCAAGCAGGTAGGATGCGCCCAACCCCAGCAGACCAAAAAACACAGCCCCACCCTGCACCAGCCAGGCTGCGCTGCCCAGGGCGATGATGGCCAGCGCAGC
>JAGOFZ010000264.1 GCA_017996955.1 Longilinea sp. | reverse complement strand
AACCAGACTGTGATATACTGTCGCTGTTTGTTTTCGGATGTTGTCTTAACAACCTAAAAGGAAGCTGCCGATGAAAACCGTAATCTTAATGCGCCATGCAAAATCATCCTGGAAAGATCCTGAAATTACTGATCATGAGCGGCCATTGACTAAACGCGGCGAGAAAGATGCGCCCAAGATGGGGAAATTACTCAAGGAGCATCATCTTTGCCCGGAACGGATCTTCAGCTCCAGCGCACTGCGGGCCAGCCAGACCGCAGACGCGGTGGCGGCAAAATGCGACTACAAAGAGGAAATCGCTTATCTGGATGAGCTGTATCTGGCAGAACCACAGGCCTACCTGGATTTACTGATCAACCTGCCGGATGAGATGGAGCGGGTGCTGATTGTGGGCCATAACCCCGGGTTGGAAGGGCTGCTGCAAATCCTAAGCGGAGCAGTCAACCCGCTGCCAACGGCGGCAGTGGCGGTATTGCACCTGCCCATCCGCACCTGGAAGGCGCTGACGCCCAATATTGAAGCCGAACTGGCTCACTATTGGCGGCCTAAGAGTGATTAGCCGGTTGTAGAGCTGCCTGACGGGCCGCCCGGCGCGCCTTGAGCGCAAAAATGGCGGCCGCCATCAGTCCGACCGCGCCGCCGCCGAGCCAGATAAACTGGGGGCCAAACCGGTCATTCAAAAAGCCGCCCAGGCTGGGGCCAATGGCGTAACCGGCGCTCCAGGTCAGGCCATAGACGCTCATGTAACGGCCGCGCATATCGGCGGGCGCCAGGCTGGCCGTATAGGTGCTGGCGGTGGGCATCAGAACCAGTTCACCCAAAGACATAATGACCATTGATAACCAGAACGCCCAGAAGCCGTTGCCAAGGGCAACGGAGCCTACGCCTAAAGCGTAAAGGGTTGCCCCGACCATAAGAACCGGGAGAACCTTGTACCGGCGGGTAATTCGAGTGATGGGGATTTGCAGCAAGACCACCATGAGGGCATTGGTGGTGGGGATCAGGCCGTACATGCTCTCGGTCAGCCCGTAATTTTTGACGGCATACACAGACAGCAGCACCCACATAATGGTGGAGGCGACAGAATTCAACACCATGGCGCCGACAAAAGAGACAAACCGGCTATCGCTGAAAACGCGGTCGTAGCCGCCGAGAACTTCTTTGGGACGCGCGGCTTGATCGGGGTGCGGCACCAGGGTTTCAGCACAGAAAAAGGTAACAATGGCGCTGTATGTGAGCAGGCTGGCTGCAGCCAAAATGAAGGCCAGTGTATAGGATTGGGAGGCGATCAGACCGCCCATGGAGGGACCCAGTGCAATGCCTGCGTTATGAACCATGCGCAGCAGGCCATAGGCATCGGTGCGTTTTTCGGGCGGGATCAGATCAGCGATCATGGCGTCTGAGCCCATGCGGTAGAGGGGATTGAAGGCGCCCTGCAGCGCCATCAGAGCGGCGAATTGACCCAGGGTATGGGCCTGACTCATCAGAATATAGCCGATGCCATTCATCGCCAGGCTGATGGCCATGACCCATTTGCGGCCAAGCCGATCTACCAGAGGGCCGACAAAGAAAGATGACAAACCAGCCAATGCGTTGACCGCCGTCAGAAATGTGATGGAAGACAGCGGCAGGTTCAGGCGGTCTCCGACGTAGATCATCAGAAACGGCCAGATCATGCTGCTACCGGTGGCGCTGATCAACATGCCCCAGAAGAGGAGCCAGAACTGGCGGGGATATTCCCCCTTCAAAGACTTGAAATAAGAAATTGTACGATTAAGGTTTATGGAGCGCATGGTTTGACGATAAGCTAACGAACCTGGGATATTGGCACGGATATTGTACCATGGGGAAGTATCCCGGCTCGTGGTACAATAGGGAAGAGTTTTTTAATCCACCAATATGGAGGCACCATGCTCCCTGAAGATTTATTAGCCATTCTGCGCTGCCCGGCCTGTGTGAAAGAAACCGGTGGTCAATTGACCCTGGTTAAAGACAGCTGGCTGGTATGTCAGGATTGCGGGCGTAAATACCCGATTGTTGACGATATTCCTGTCATGTTGATTGACCAGGGAGACCGCTGGCGCGAAACAAGCGTTGATGCGCTGCCAGTTCCCCCACCCAAGATGGATTAATCAGGCCCATATGGGACGCGAAAATCTTCAAATGGCCCGCAAAAAGCGGGTAAGCCTGGACCGCACCAGCTTGATTGTGCTGGTTGTCTTTATTGTTCTGGCCATCATCACGGCGATTGTGACATTCAATTTTGTACGTGATCTGGTGACGGGCTGGAGTATTACGCCCATTGATGGCGTGGTGATCAATAACCCCACAGCACAGCCCGGCGGCACCGTTACGGGTCCAACTGTGCCAGCCCCGCAAGGCGCTCTGCAGCCGGTTGATTCTGGCCCGGAAGCGCTGGACTGGGACGGTAATACGCGGGTGAATATCCTGCTGATGGGGTTGGACTATCGCGATTGGGAAGCAGGCGAATATCCGCGCTCAGACACCATGCTGCTGGCAACGGTGGACCCGGTGACGAAAACAGCCGGCCTGCTGTCCATTCCGCGGGATTTGTGGGTGAATATTCCCGGGTATGATTATGCCAAAATCAACACGGCATATTACCTGGGTGAGGCGAATAAACTGCCCGGCGGTGGTCCGGGAC
>JAGOFZ010000263.1 GCA_017996955.1 Longilinea sp. | reverse complement strand
CACCCTGATTGCATTTTTGATTGTGCTGACGCTGCGGGCGCTGCCAGCCTTTATTGGCGCCAAGCTGAGCGGCCTTTCGACAGGCGGATTCTTCTACTTCTAAGCCAATGGACGATACTGCTTTCATTCAATTCCGGCAGCTCCGCAAAGTCTTCATGATGGGGCGCACGATGGTGCAGGCCCTGGCAGGGATTGACCTGGATATCCCGGCGGGCGCGTTTGCCGTCATCATGGGTCCTTCGGGTTCGGGCAAAAGCACCCTGCTGTACCTGCTGGGAGGGTTGGATCGCCCCACTTCCGGCACAATCACCGTGGGGGGAGAATCGGTGGATAAGATGGACGAAAATGCCCTGGCCATCTTCCGGCGGCGGCGCGTGGGTTTCATCTTTCAATCCTTCAACCTCATCTCCAGCATGACCGCCCAGGAGAATGTGGCCTTCCCGATGCGGTTTGCGGGCATTCCACCGGCGCAGCGCCACAAGCGCTCGCTGGCACTGCTGGAGCAGGTGGGGCTGCAAAAACGCACCCGCCACCGCCCCACCGAGCTTTCGGGCGGGCAGCAGCAGCGCGTGGCTGTAGCCCGGGCGCTGGTCAATGACCCGGCGCTGATCCTGGCGGATGAACCCACCGGCAACCTGGATACGTCCAGCGGCTATGCGATTATGCAATTATTATCCGACCTGCACCGCAGCGGACGCACCGTTGTGGTGGTCACTCACGACCCGCGTATGAAACACTTTGCCACCCACTTTGTCTATTTGCTGGATGGCCGCATTGTCAGTGAGGCCGAATTTGAAGCGGCCTCTCAATTCGAAAGCCAACAAGCCGCCGAGGCTTAAGGCTGACACCCTGGAGAAACACTCTTTATGAAACGCACCTGGCCTGTTCTCATCCTGATTGCTGCGCTGACCCTCTTCAGCCTGATGAACACTGCGCCCACCCTGGCGCAAACCGAAACCCCTACCCCGACAGAAACCCCCACCTTGCCCCCGCCGGCTACCACGCGCCCGATTTTGATCATCGACTCGTATGGGTCGGGCGAAGGTGCCATCCGCCCGGGCAATGAGTTTGAACTGGGGGTGCGGCTGGCGAACATTGGCGGCGAAAAAGCCCGCAACATTATTGCCACCTTCACCTCTACCGACTTTTACCCCAAGGATACGGGCGGTGTGGTTGCCACGCCCGTGCTGGCGCCCTCGGCAGATATCAACTTCCATCAGCCGATGCTGGCGGATACGGACCTGTGGGGCCGGACGCTGGGCGTGATTACCATGACGCTGAGCTACACGAACAACGATGGCACAATCAGCTACAGCGAGAATTTTGTGCTGACAATTGATATTCAGACGCCCAACTGGGTGGCAGCTACGGCTACACCCACCATCTCACCGCTGGTGCCCCGCCCGCAGATTGTGGTGGACAGCTACGCCAGCGATGTGGACCCGCTGCAGCCCGGCACAATCTTCAACCTGACGCTGAACCTGCGCAACCTGGGCAATGCCGATGCGCGGGCGGTCTCGATGGTTCTGGGCGGCGGCGTGACGCTGGATGCTTCTGGCACGCCGCAGCCGGGCGGGGTTTCGGGCAGCGGCAGTGATCTTTCAACTTTTGCGCCGCTGGGCAGTTCCAACGTAATCTATCTGGGTGACCTGCTGGCAGCAAACACAACCAGCACGACCATGCAGTTGATTGTTAATGTATCTGCCAACCCGGGGGCCTACCCGCTCAAACTGGCGTTTGTGTACACCGACCCGAAGAACAACCGCCTGCTGGATGACCAGGTGATTACGCTGCTGATCTATTCGCTGCCCCAGTTGGATGTGAACTTCTACACAGACCCGGGAATTTTCTTCTCCAATTCAATGAATATGCTGCCCTTGCAGGTGACCAACCTGGGGCGTAAGAGCGCGGTGCTGGGCAACATCACTGTGACCTCAGAGAACGCTGACATCAGCAATAACACCGCGCTGGTCGGCGCACTGGAACCCGGCGGCTACTTTACGCTGGATGCCCAGGTGATGCCCTATGCCGCTGGCCCGCTTGACCTGACGGTGACCATCAACTATACGGATGATTTCAACATGGTTCGCACGGTGACACAAACGCTGACGGTAAATGTTGAAGAAATGTATATTGAACCGATCCCCGGTGAAAATGGCGAGCCGCCCATTATTGAGCCGGAACCCGAAACTTTCTGGGATAAGGTGCTGCGATTCTTCAAGGGCCTGTTTGGGCTGGACAGCGCCGAGCCGACTCCCGAACCCATCCCAGCAGAGACCTTCCCCGAAGATCAGCCGATTGAACCCGTTCCGGGCGGCAAAGGATAAAGGCTGCACGTATGCGTTTCTTTGACCTGGTCAGCATCATTGCCAGCAACCTGAGCCGCCGCAAGGGGCGGGTGGTTCTGACGGCCATTGGAGTCGTCATTGGCACGGCGGCAGTCGTGCTGCTCGTCTCGCTGGCAATTGGCCTGCAGCAAAGCGCCACCAGCCAGCTTTACGGCATCAGCGACCTGCGCCGGATTGAAGTTTACCCCAACTATGACACCGGCGGCGGAGGGGGAGGCGGCGGCGTTGTCTACAGCGATAAGGGTCAAATCCCGGGTTCATCCGAGGCCAAGCTGCTGACGCCGAAAGCGCTGGAAGAACTGGCGGCCCTGCCCGGGGTGGAATACGTGATCCCTCGCGACT
>JAGOFZ010000262.1 GCA_017996955.1 Longilinea sp. | reverse complement strand
ATGGCGGTCTGGCAGAACGTGCCGGTCTATGGCAACTGGCTGGATATTCTCTTCCTGCCGGTGCGCGCCACCTACCTGGGGCTGGAAGGCGCCGGGGGCTACATGGTGGCGCTGGGCCCGCTGCTGCTGGGGCTGGGCGCGCTGGCCTGGCTGGGCCGCGGGCGGCGCACCGCCGCCCAAACCGCCAGCCTGGAGAACGCCGCCTGGATTGCCGTGCTGGGGCTGCTCATCTGGACGCTGGGCAACCAGTACAGCGGGCGGTTGATCCAAACCCGCTATTATTTTGCGCTCTTTCCGGCCTTTGCCGCGCTGGCGGGCTTTGGTTTCTGGGGCATTTCCCGATTGAACCTCAGTCAGGTGCGGCTGGGGCGGGTGGTCAGTGCTTTTGTGCTGCTGGCGCTGGCGCTCAATCTGATTGAGGTCAGCACGCAGGTGATCCGGCAGGATGCCCTGCGCGCCGCGCTGGGGCTGCGCAGCGAGGCGGATTATGTGGCCGACAACCTGGGCTGGTATCAACGCGCCATGTGGGGCATTCAAGCGCTGCCCGAAGATGCCCGGGTGCTGCTGCTCTACGAGGCGCGCGGCTATTACTGCGCGCCCACCTGCATTGCCGATGAGGTGCTGGACCGCTGGAAAGGTGACCGGGATACTTATCAGACGACGGCGGGCATCCTGCAGGCCTGGCAGGAGCAGGGAATCACGCATGTGCTGGCCTATACCACCGGCATGAACTTCCTCAAGACCGCCGGCGACCCCAACCATCCCCCCGAGGATATTGCCGCGCTGGAGGCCCTGTTGGCAGAACTGCCCCCGCCGGTGGATTACGGCGGCACCTACGCACTGTACCCCCTGCCGTAGGCTGCGGGGAAATAAGACCCGGGTTGGCTGGCAAGCGGCATGCCCGTGTTCCACACGTGGAACTGCCCGGTATGGCGCCATCTGGTGCGCCCCGGCATCAGAATCGCTGTGCAGCGTCCCGCCCAGCGCGCCTGGAACGCGGAACGCCGCACGAACCTGAAACTTCTCGGTTACACCCGGTTGACGGTGACGAACACGCTGGGGCGGCGGCCCGTCTCGTTGAAGAGGAAGGAACGCAGGTCTTTTTCCAGCTCACGGGGCTGCTGACCGTTGGGGCGCAGCAGGGCATCTTCAATGCGATGGGTGGCCCCGGCAATCAACTGTTCGGCGTCCCGGCTCATCATAAAGCCGCGGATGATAAACTCTGGCTCCTGTGAAAGCCGCCCGGTGAACTTATCCAGCAGGATGTGCACCATCACAATGCCATCGCGGGCCAGCTCGTCGCGCTCACGCATCACATCCTCGCTGATGTCGCCCACGCCCGAGCCATCCACAAAGATGGTGGCCGCCGGCACACGCCCGCCCAGGCGCATTTCGCCTTCGGCGGTAAATTCGATAATCTGACCGTTTTCAATCACCGCCACTCGGCTGGACGGAATGCCCACCTGCCCGGCCAGCAGCGCGGCCTGACGCAGATGGCGCAGTTCGCCGTGCACCGGGATGACGTATTTGGGCTGGGTGAGGTGCAGCAGCAGCTTCATCTCTTCCTGGCTGGCATGCCCCGAGACATGCACCGGCGCCAGGCTCTCGTACACCACGTTGGCGCCCAGCGCAAACAGGCGGTTGATGGTGCGGTACACGTTTTCTTCGTTGCCCGGGATGGGGTGCGAAGACAGCACAATGGTATCGCCTTCCTGCACGTCAAACAGGCGGTTGGTGCCCATTGAAAGGCGGCCCATCACCGAGGTCGGCTCGCCCTGCGACCCCGTGCACATGATCACCACCTGACTGTCGGGCAGGTTGACCGCCGACTCGATGGAGACGATCTGCTCTTCGGGGATATCCAGGTAGCCCAGCTTGCGCGCCATCTTGACGTTATCGACCATGCTGGCGCCTGCCAGGGCCAACTTGCGATTGTAGCGGGTGCAGGCCTGCGAGACCTGCTGAACGCGCGAGATCAGCGAGGCAAAGCTGGCGATGATGATGCGGTTTGGCGCTTCGCGGAAGACCTGATCGAAGGCGGCATCCACCACCCGCTCCGAGGGCGTCCAACCGGGGCGCTCGGCGTTGGTAGAATCAGAAAGCAGCGCCAGCACACCGCGCCGTGAGAAATCGGCCAGGGCCGCGTAGTCACTCGGCCAGCCGTCCACGGGGGTGTGGTCAAATTTATAGTCGCCCGAGTGGACGATCAGCCCGACGGGGGTCTGAATGCCCAGGCCAATCCCATCGGGGATGGAATGGCAGACGTGGAACAGGTCCACCTGGAAGGGGCCAACGGTCAGGCGGTCGCCAGCCTGCACGGTGTGCAGGTCGGCGCGCCCGGCCACGCCGCGCTTGGCCAGCTTGATCTCGATGAGGCCGCGGGTCAGCGGGGTGGCATAGATGGGCGCCTGGAGTTCTTCCAGCAGGTGCGGCAGGCCGCCGGTGTGGTCTTCGTGCCCGTGGGTGATGATGATGCCGCGCACCCGCTCGCGGTTCTGCGTCAGGTAGCTGAAATCGGGGATGATGTAGTCAATGCCCAGCATGTCGTTCTCGGGGAACATCAGGCCGCTGTCCACCACCAGAATTTCGCCGTCATATTCATAGACCATGCAGTTGCGGCCCACTTCACCGAGGCCCCCCAGTGGGATGATACGTAAAACAGAATCTGTCATTGGATGTACTTCCTTACAAAAAAT
>JAGOFZ010000261.1 GCA_017996955.1 Longilinea sp. | reverse complement strand
GTAGCCACTGGCTTGCTGGCCCTCGTCAAACCCACCGCAGTATACGGCTTTACCGGCCTCACGGCGCCGGGGGCGCGCGGCATCTCTGAAATCCGCAGCATTTTCGGCGGCCTTTTCATTGGCGTAGGTGTTGCCCCCCTGTTTTTGGGCTCGGTGGCTTATCAAATGCTGGGCATCGGCTATCTGGCAATTGCCCTCGCCCGCCTGGTTTCCATTCTCTTAGACAAATCCTACGACAAGTCCAACTGGATCAGTCTTGCCATCGAGATTGTTCTGGGTATCATTCTGGTCATCTAGGAGGAGATATGACTGTTCGCATTGTCACAGACAGCACCTGCGATCTGCCGGCCGATATTATCAATAAATATCGCATCTCGGTGATCCCTCTGTACATTAACGTCGGTTCGCAGGGCTATTTAGACGGCATCGATATCACTCGTCAGGAGTTTTATCAAAAACTGCCGGTCTTTCCTACCCAGCCTACCACGGCTGTGCCTTCAGCCCAAAAGTTTCATTCGGTCTATACCGCCCTGGCAGATGAAGGCGCAACTGATGTCCTGTCCATTCACATTTCAACCGCTTTGAGCGCCATCCATAACGTGGCCCAGGTCGCTGCGCAGGAGGTCACCTCAACCCGGGTCACCGTGATGGACTCCCGCCAGCTCAGCCTGGGCACTGGCTTCCTGGTGGAACTGGCCGCGCGCCTGGCAGAAGCCGGGCACTCGCTGGAGCAGATTGTATCTGCGCTTAACGAACAAATCAAGCGCACCTACGTCTTTGCCGCCCTCGACACGCTGGAATTTCTCCGCCGCAGCGGCCGCATGAACCGCTTCCTGGCGAACTTTGGCACCTTGCTGCAAATCAAGCCGATTCTCAGAATGCACGACGGCAAACCCGAGACTGAAAAGGTCCGCACCCGTGACCGTGCCCTGCACCGCGTGGTTGAAATTCTGCGCTCGCTGGGCGCGCTCGAGCGGCTTGCCATCGTTCACACCAACGCCCATGAGCGTGTAGCCCAGTTGCGGGCCCTCGCAGCCGATCTGCTGCCTGCTGAAGACATCTGGACGATGGACATCACGCCAGTCATCGGCGCACACATTGGCCCCGGTGCCATTGGCTTCAGCGTGGTTACCGCGCGCTCCTGAGTGCATTTATAAAGGAAAAACACATGAGTTTCTTTTCAATTTTTCTAACCCTTGGCCTGGTCATCCTGGGCCTCATGACCCTGCTCTGGCTGGTCAGCCTCATTCTCAAAAATGCCAGCATCGTAGACATCTTCTGGGGAACCGGCTTTGTGGTCGTTGCCTGGGCTTCTTTCTTCCTCACTCCTGATGGTTTCCTGCCCCGTAAGCAGTTGCTGCTCCTGTTGGTCACCCTCTGGGGGCTGCGGCTCTCTACCCATATCCTGCTGCGCAACTGGGGCAAGCCCGAAGATTTTCGCTATCAGGCCTGGCGCAAACAAAACGGAGCAAGCTGGTGGTGGCGCAGCTTCTTCAAGGTTTTCTTCTTGCAGGGTGTGTTGATGTGGATTATTTCCACGCCGCTCCTGGCCGCACAGCTCCGCCAACTCCCAGACCGCCTCATCTGGCTCGATTTTCTGGCTGTTCTTGTGTGGCTGATTGGCTTCTTCTTTGAAGCTGTTGGTGATTATCAATTGACCCGCTTCCGCGCCAATCCGGCGAATAAGGGGCAGGTGCTGCAAACCGGCGTCTGGCGCTACACCCGCCATCCCAATTACTTTGGTGATGCCACCCAGTGGTGGGCCTATTTTTTGATTGCTCTGGCGGCTGGTGGTTGGTGGACCATCTTCAGCCCCATCATCATGACTACATTACTCCTGCGCGTGTCTGGGGTAGCCCTGCTGGAAAAATCTCTGGCGGTGGAAAAACCTGGTTACAAAGAATATATCGAAAAGACCAGCGCCTTCATCCCCTGGTTCCCGCGTAAATAATCTTGTTTGGACACACAGGTGAACGCCATGCGCATTATTAAATGGGTTGCCCTGCTTGGACTGATGGCGATGACGGGCATCATCATCTATGCCTTCGCCGTGGGTGACTTTTCTGCTGAAGGCGCCCGCTTGCTGGCAATGCCCTGGGGCATTGTTTCTCTGGTGGATCTGTATGTCGGCTTTACGCTCTTTTCTTGCTGGATTATCTACCGTGAGAAAAGATGGCTGCCTTCAATCATCTGGGTTATCCTGATGATGATATTGGGCTTTTGGACGGGGGCCTTATATACGCTGGTCGCCCTGCAAACCAGTCAGGGCGATTGGCGGCGGTTCTGGCATGGGCGCCGGGCTTGAGTAAATCACGGGGTGGCGTTGAACCACGCCACCCCAAAATCATCGCTTTACCCCCGCGTGAAACAACACCACAGATTGGGGTTGTTTCACTAACAACTCGAGATGGCTAGCCCGCACCTCGTTGTAAATTTTGGCAACCGCATCAAATGATTTCCGTTTGTTGGGATCTATGCTCATTCCACTCACCTTACAAACTTTCTTGGAACAAATTAATCCACAGCATTCAGTCGCATATCTTGAAGTATAATATCAAACTTATACAGCCATTCACATTCGGATAAGGAAACTGATTTGATGCATACCCCAAACAAAAAACCGGTCCTTTTCCCAGCGATTCTTTTAGTGGCGCTCTTTGCCCTGCTTCTGTCTGCCTGTGCCCCGCAGGTCCCTGAAGCG
>JAGOFZ010000260.1 GCA_017996955.1 Longilinea sp. | reverse complement strand
GGATTCGGCAATATACCAAACCGCGATCCGCATCCATTGAACTGGTGGCAGAAGCCCGGCGGCGGGGTTGGACGGTGTCAATTTCCACCAATCCGCTGTTCCCGCGAGTGGCAACCGAGAAGCGCGTCAAATGGGCCGAGATGGACAGTTCGGATTTTGCGCTGGTTTCAACCTATGAGCGGTTCCACTTTGCCAAACCCCAACCAGCCTATTATGCTGAAATGCTGGCACAGTTGGGCTGGCCCGAGGGACCGGTGGTGATGGTAGGCAACGATGCGGCAGATGATATTGAGCCAGCGGCAGCGCTGGGGCTGCACACCTGGTTGCTGCAGCCCGAAAAGCTGAATGGCGGTGGCCCGTTGGAAGCGATTCTACCCTGGCTGGAAGATGTAGAAGCGCACGGGCATGCCACTGCCTGGGATACTCCGGTGGCGCTCCGGGCAGCGCTTCATTCAACCCCGGCGGCGCTGGATGCGTTATGCGAAGCACTGCCCGAGGCTGTGTGGACGCACCGCCCGGCGGCAGAAGAGTGGTCACTGGTTGAGATTATTGGGCACTTGCGCGATGTGGATCGGGAGATCAACCTGCCCCGAGTGCGGCTCATGAGCAGCGGTGAAGAATCCAACCCATTCTTGCCGGGGGTTTCGGCAGATGGCTGGGTGACAGAACGTCATTATGCCGGCGAAGATGGCCCAACAGCGTTAAGAGAAGCGGTTGCTGTACGATGCGAACTGCTTGATTTGCTGGACAGCCTGCCGGCAGACGCGTGGCAGCGAACAGCCCGCCATGCCATATTTGGACCAACCCGGCTGCTGGAACTGGTAGGGTTTATGGCAACCCATGATCAAAATCATATTCGGCAGTGCCGCCAGGCCATTGAAGCTGCTGTGCGCCCATAAATTGGATCGTTTTTATAAGAACTTTGTAAAAAACGAGCAAATACCTGTCCAATTGCTGGAAGTCGGGGCACTGGATTGGTATAATGTTTTCATTGGGTTCCCCCAAGGGAACGGATGGATAACTACCTGGAGGTAGCAGTGAATCAACGTAACTCATCAGTGCTGATCTATATTCTGCTGTTCATCGCGATTGCGACGATGATTTATGTGGGGTTTAACCGCAATAACACAGCTGAAGAATTGACGATCAACCAACTGGCCCTGGATATTCAAGACGGTAAGGTCAAAGTCATTGAAGAAGATGACAATAATCTTATTGTTACCTATAACGATGGTAAAGAGAACAAGCTGGTCAAAGAGCCCGGAGCAACGCTGGTTGAGCAACTCTATCAGTTTGGGGTAACCTCTGAAGATCTGGCGCCGGATAAGGTGAAGATCGTCATCAAAAACCCAAGTGTGCGCGCCAATGTGGTGACAGCTTTGGCAATTGTGCTGCCCTTGCTGCTGATGGTGGGTGTGTTCTTCTTTATCTTCCGGCAGGCGCAGGGCAGTAATAATGCGGCAATCTCATTCAGCAAATCACGCGCCCGGATGTTCACCGGAGACCACCCCACCGTGACGTTTGCCGATGTTGCGGGGGTGGATGAGTCTAAAGAAGACCTGCAAGAAGTGGTTGAGTTCCTGCGCGAGCCGCAGAAATTCTTGCAGTTGGGCGCTCGAATTCCAAAGGGTGTGCTGCTGGTTGGCCCGCCTGGAACCGGCAAGACATTGTTAGCCAAAGCCGTATCGGGTGAGGCCGGGGTACCCTTCTTCGCCATCTCTGGTTCGGAGTTTGTGGAAATGTTTGTAGGCGTGGGCGCCAGCCGGGTGCGTGACCTGTTTGACCAGGCCAAGCGGCATTCGCCCTGTATTGTCTTTGTTGACGAAATTGATGCGGTTGGCCGTCAGCGCGGCGCTGGACTGGGCGGCAGTCATGATGAACGCGAGCAAACGCTCAATCAACTGCTGGTTGAGATGGACGGTTTTGACACCGATACCAATATCATCATCATGGCGGCGACGAACCGCCCTGATATTCTGGACCCGGCGTTGCTGCGCCCGGGCCGCTTTGACCGGCGCGTGGTGCTGGATCGGCCGGATATGCGCGGGCGCGAAGCCATCCTCAAGGTGCATTCGCGCGGCAAGCCGATTGAGCCAGCCGTTGATCTGGGCGTGATTGCCCGCTCGACCCCCGGTTTTGTGGGTGCTGACCTGGAAAACCTGGTGAACGAGGCAGCCATTCTGGCGGCGCGGCGCAATAAGCGCTCGATTGGGATGAGCGAATTCGAAGAATCCATTGAGCGGGTGATTGCCGGACCAGAACGCAAGAGCCGCCTGATTAACCCCGAAGAAAAGCGGATTGTGGCCTACCACGAAGCGGGCCATGCCATTGTTATGAACGTGCTGCCGGAAAGCGACCCGGTGCATAAAGTCTCAATCATTGCCCGCGGCATGGCTGGCGGTTACACCCTGTCGCTGCCGCGCGAAGACCGGATTCTGATGCCCCGCAAGAAGCTGCTGGCTGAGATGGTCACGCTGCTGGGCGGCCGGGCTGCCGAGGAAATTGTTTTTGACGATATCACCTCGGGTGCGGCAAATGATATTGAGCGCGTGACCCAGGTTGCGCGCAGCATGGTCACCCGATTGGGGATGAGCAGCGAGCTTGGGCCGATGATCTACGGGCAGAAGGAAGAGCTGATCTTCCTGGGCCGTGAGATTTCGGAGCAGCGCGACTACTCTGAGGCTGTGGCTGAACGGATTGACCAGGAAGTTCGCCGGCTGGT
>JAGOFZ010000259.1 GCA_017996955.1 Longilinea sp. | reverse complement strand
GATTTTTATGGGAACAGGCATGGCGGCTCCTGAGATCAGCCGCTCCACCTGGGGTTATTTAAACGAAAAACCTGGAAGGTTTTTCCAGGTCTGTCGTATGGTTCTTACTTCCAGCGGGAGCGACGGGATTCGAACCCGCGATCTCGGCCTTGACAGGGCCGCATGTTTGACCGCTACACCACGCCCCCGAACAGGCCAATAGTTTATCATGCCTTTGGGGTGGCGTCAAGGATTTTCAGAGACAATTGCCAAATAATTTGCAGCAGCCCAGCCGCTGCGGGTTGTGTCGTAGGGGGCTTCCAGACGCCACCAGGTATAGCCATCGTTGACGATCGGGCCGTCGACAACTTTGAAGACTTCAGAATCATAGCCCAAGAAAAGCAGTTCATAACTGGTGCCGGCGCCCGAGCGCAAGCGCAGACCCGCGCCATCTGTACCACTGATCTGGACGTAAGTGCCGATGGAGATGCCGCCAACTTCAACCGGGGTGGGTGTTGGTGTGGGAGTATCAAAAATGGACGGCAGAACAGAGGTGGCTGTTGGCGCAGCAAGCACGGTCAGTTCTGCCGTGGGTTGAGTTTCTGGCGCGGCTGGCCGGCGGAATAGGCCAAGCAGAAGGGCGGCAGCCAGGCAAAACAGCAGCGCCGCCAGCAGGGCACCGCCAATTACCCAGGGGGTCAACCGAGACTTGATGGCCTCCACGTTATCCTACCGGCATCATGAAGAATGCCAATCCCAGGATCAGATAAATGGACAGCAGGGCCGCGCCCTCCAGCCAGTTTGATTCGCCATCAAAGCAGACCAGAGCTGTAATCACAACCGCTGCGCCCAACGCAACCAGTTCAAATGGATTGAATACCAGTGTGAGGGGATTGCCCATCATCAGGCTGATGAAGACCAGCAGCGGCGCCACAAACAAGGCAATTTGCAGGCTGGAGGATACGGCAATTTCAACGCTCAGGTCCATGTGGTTGCGGGCTGCTACCTGAACAGCAACAAGATGTTCAGCCACATTGCCAATAATGGGGATCAGGATGATACCCAGGAAGAATTCTGACAGTCCCAGGTCAGCAACAACCACTTCAACTGCCCCAACCAATAACTCTGATAGCCAGACTACACCCGCCGTAGCCAGAGCCAGCACCAGGACGGCCTGCCAGATCGTGTATTCTGGTTTGACATGATTTTTGCCATGATCTACAGGTGGGGTGTGCGTCATGGGGCTGTTGTTGAATTTGAGGCTGTACAGTATGCCCAGGCCGTAAAGCAAAATCATCACCACAGAAACACCCAGACTGAGCCCCTCTACCTCGGGAGAATATTCCGCAATGAAATGGTTGAAGAATGACGGAATTGCCAGCGCCAGAATTGCCAGCGTTAGCAAGATGGCATGATTGGTGGATTGGCGGCGGTCAAAGCTTTGCAAGCCATGCCGGGCGCCGCCAATGACCATTGATAAACCCATCACCAGCAACAGGTTGCCAATAATGGAGCCCGTGATTGAGGCTTTGACCAGCTCCAGAAGGCCCGCTTTAATTGCTACCAGAGTGATGATCAACTCGGCAGCATTCCCCAGGGTAGCGTTCAACAAGCCGCCGATCTTGGGGCCGGTATAGTGTGCCAGAGCTTCGGTAGCCGAGCCGATATAACTAGCCATGGGCACAACGCCCAATGCTGAAAAAATGAAGACCCAAATTGCTCCCCAGTGGAGCAATTCAGCCAGCAAAGCCAGTGGCAACACAATCAGCAAGAGGCTCAAAGGGTTTTTCTTAATATAAGCCCAAACCTTCTTCATTTTCTTACGCTCCTGAATATAGGATAAAAGCGGGAGTCAATCCACAGCCATCAGACATCAATGCTTATTATATCGTATGATATAATCGCGACAGAGAGATTATGCAGGCACAACCCGCAGCCAGCAAGCCTATTTTAAGCAATCGTTACCAGCTCTTGCAAGCCATTGGAACTGGCGGCATGGCAGTTGTTTACCGCGCCAGAGATATGCTGCTGGAGCGCCCGGTGGCGATCAAAGTGCTGCGCGAGAATTACTCACGCAGCGAGGATTTTAGAGAGCGCTTCAAGCAAGAAGCCCAGGCCGCGGCCAACCTCTCCCACCCCAATATTGTGACTGTGCATGATTTTGGATTGGACCAGGGGCGGCTGTTTCTGGTAATGGAATATATTGCTGGAACGGACCTCAAGGCGATCATCAAACAGCGCAGCCGCCTGGAGCTTGATGAGGCGGTTGGATTGATGGTTCAAGCCTGTGCCGGTATTGGCTATGCGCACAGGGCTGGGATTGTTCACTGCGATGTAAAACCGCATAATATGTTGGTTACGCCTGACCAGCGCCTGAAAGTCGCTGATTTTGGCATTGCGCGCGCCCTGTCTTCCATTAGGCCCGATGAACAACATGATGTGATCTGGGGCTCGCCGCTGTATTTTTCACCCGAACAGGCTGCCGGGCTGCCCCCAATGCCGGCTTCAGATGTTTATTCGCTGGGGTTGGTGTTATATGAAATGCTGACCGGGCAACTGCCCTTCCAATCAGAAGATCCGGTGGAACTGGCGCGGATGCACCGCGAGGTGCTGCCCCCCCACCCCCGGCGGCTGAACCCCGACATTCCGCCAACCCTGGAACAGATTCTGCTGAAGGTGCTTTCAAAAGAGCCGACGGCGCGATATCGCACGGCTGACCAGTTTGGGCGAGTGCTGCAGACCTTTGGCAC
>JAGOFZ010000258.1 GCA_017996955.1 Longilinea sp. | reverse complement strand
AAGTTAAAGCGCGTTGGGCCCAACCTGGGCGATTAGCAAATAGGATTTTTAGCCAGGCCCATAATGCTGCCAGCATCGCCACCGAAGATAAAATGCGTGCAATATGAAAGGTTACGATGATCGGCAAATGGAAAAGGCGGGAGATATGCCCCAACAGTATGTAAAACAGAAATAAGTAAGCGCCATCCCCTGCATCGGCCGTATAAGGCAATGTAAAGCGCCATTGCCCCTGCCAACCCTGCTGCATTTTGGCAAGGTATGAGTTGCCGTCTATAGGGTTAAAGAGGAACCCTAAAAAATGATAGCCTGTACCAGATTGGGATGATGCAGCGAGATAGGGAATGGTAACGGCGGATAAAAATATTACGCAAGTCAGAATGAGACCAATGTGCCGTTTCATAGGGGAGTCTGAGGAAAGTATACATGAGATTGGTGCTTTCTACAACCGAGACAGATTAGCCCTTTCTGCAGACTTGCGCGATGTTAGATCCGCTTCTATAATCATGGTATGAGTCAAAGTTTCCACCTCTACCAGATCCAAAAGATTGATACGCAGCTTGATCAGATTGAGGCACGGCGCGCAGAAATCACATCTATTCTTGAAAAAGATGTACGGATGCGAAACGCCCAAAAGCACTTGGATGAAGCGCATGTGCAGGTCCATCAATTACAACACGCTTTGCGGGAAATGGAAGAAATAACCCGGGCAAAGCGAATTAAAATTGAACAGAGTGAAGCGGCGCTCTATGGCGGCTCGGTCCGCAGCCCAAAGGAATTGCAGGATTTACAAACTGAAGTTGCTTCACTGAAAAAGCACCTGGCGACGTTGGAAGATCAGCAGCTTGAAAAAATGATGCAGCTTGAGGCGGCAGAGGCGCAACAGGCAGAGGCGCAACGAGCATTTGACGAACTTGACGAACAATTGATCAGTGAGTATGCCAGCCTGAATGGCGAAAAAAGCCAACTGGAACGCCAGCGAGAACGGCTTAATGCTGAACGCACGGTCATATCAGGGCAGATTTCGGCAGAGAATTTGGAAGTTTATCAACGGTTGCGGCAACAAAAGAAAGGCCAGGCAGTGGTGCCAATTGAGGACGAATCCTGTGGTGTTTGCGGGGCAACGCTAACCCCAGCCGAATGCCAGGCAGCCAAATCTCCTCTAAAAATCATCTTCTGCTCCGCTTGTGGGCGGATTCTTTACGCTGGGTGAGGTACAATGCCCGATTTCAAAATTGACCAAATCTCGTTTTTATTAGGTTTTGTAGCGGCAACACTGTTTTGGTTTGTGTTCAGCCGGATCCGAAAAAACTGGCCACAAATTAGAGCTTTCGTAAAGGGGCAGATTGCATCTGCCCGCGCAAGGCGGCTTGCCGGTGTCGATGCCTACCTGCGCGAACAGGTTTTGCGCCAGGCGCAACGCAACCATCTGGCGTCGGGGCTATTTGCGCTTGATGACATTTTGATTGCGCCGCGGTTGATTGCGCCGCCGCCCGACTGGGATCCAACATTAGAACCCCCGACAGAAGCAATTATCCCCCAGGTTGTGCCTTATACCCCCGATTGGCCTGAGTTTCCCTCTCAATTCAGTTATCCGCGTTTAACCTTTGCAGAGGCAATGTCTGGAGGCGTGAACCTGGCATTGATTGGGCAGCCTGGCAGCGGCAAAACAGTGGCGCTGGCACATTTGGCCACGCAGGTAGCAAAACGCGATTCGGGCGCTGGTCAATTTGCGGATTTTCTGCCAATGTATTTACACGTTCTGGATTTGCCGTTAGCAGGTGATCAAGCTCTAGATCCGGCAGCCGCTCTCGTAAAAACCGTCAGCAAACAGGTTTCGGTCCTGGCGGCAAATCAGCTCAGCAACCTGCTGAATGTTGCACTGCAAAACGGTACGGCGCTATTAATCCTGGATGGCGTTGACGAGCTTCCACCCGCCCAGTATCCGATAATCTCCGGGGCTATCCAGGCGCTCATCGAGAAATATCCCAAAGTACGCATGGTTATGACAGCAGCACCAGATTATATGGATGGCCTGCTGTCACTGGGTGTTCAGCCGGTTGTTCTGGCAGCCTGGAATCGATCAGACTGTAACACGTTTATTGAGCAATGGGGGAAAGCCTGGGATCAGTATATTGCTCCCGCTATTTCAAAAGCCACCGGGCAGCCTGTGCCAGAATCTCGTTTTTTTACGGCCTGGCTTAATTCACCCCAAATTTTGACGCCCCTGGAATGGACTCTAAAAGTGTGGGGGGCGTATTCAGGCGACCTGCAAGGCGCTCGCCCTGTTCAGGCCATTGAATCTTATATCTCCAGAATGACGGATGGCGGCGTTTTGATGCCGGCACTGTGTAAACTGGCCAATCTCTTTTTGAGTGAGGGACGGGCGAGTATTCAATATGACGATGCAGAAAAGTATTTATCCGCATTAAAGCTGAGCGATGAAAATACGGCTCAAGCTCAAGCGGCTGAAGCGGCCGCCCAACCTGAAAACGCTGAAGCAATGCCGCCAACAGGAACAAGCGATACTGGAAAAACTGGTCGGACCAAGGAGAAAAAGATTTCTTCGGGGGCTCGGATTTTGAATTTGCTGCTGGAGCGGGGTTTGATTATTGAGCACCCTGGCGAAGAGCTGCGGTTCATCACGCCCTTGTTAACAGGATATCTGGCCTCTTTGTGTGATGAAGTCAACACACCAGAACTTGTCCATCCCATCTGGATTACCCAGGCGGTACAGTGC
>JAGOFZ010000257.1 GCA_017996955.1 Longilinea sp. | reverse complement strand
GTCCATTTTAAATCGCGCCCGGCTTTTTCTCAAACTGCGGCTGATGCCAGAGGCCGCTCCGGTGCAGGCCGTAGCGCAGCAGCGTCCACAGCACGCCAAAGCCATACTGCGTGCTGCGCCGGAAGTTGATGGACGAGGCCTCGGGAAAATAGCGCGTGACGATGGGTGTCTCACGGAAGAACAGGTTGCAGGCCATGCCCTGGGCGATGATCTCGGTATCGAAGACGAAGTCATCGCTGTTGTCTTCGTAGCGCACCGTCTCGAGGTACTTGCGCGAGTAGGCCCGAAAGCCGGAGTGGATCTCGGTGAGATAGCGGCCAAAAATCAGGTTGGCCGCGGCGGTCAGGAAGATGTTGGCGGCGTATTTCCACCAGGGCATGCCGCCCTCACGCGGGTGCCCGCCCAACATGCGCGAGCCAAAAACGGCATCGGCCTCGCCGCGGATGATCGGGTACACCAGGTCGGGGATCACTTTGGCATCATATTGATGATCCGGGTGCAGCATGACGACAATCTCGGCGCCCAGCGCCAGCGCCTCGCGGTAACAGGTTTTCTGATTGCCGCCGTAGCCCCGGTTCTGCGGGTGCACAAAGACGGTCAGGCCCAGCTCGCGCGCCAGCTCGGCGGTATGATCGCGCGAGGCATCGTCCACCAGAATCACATGCTCGCGAAACTCCGGCGGAATTTCATCCAGCGTGCGCTGCAGCGTCCGGGCGGCGTTGTAGGCGGGCATCACAATCACAATCTTATGGGCTTTGAGATCGGTTGGAGGGCGCATCATGGCAGGAAGATAATTGACCCGACAATATAATGGGCCGCTGAGATCAGCGTCAGCGCGGCCAGGGCCCAGGTGGGCAGTTTGCGGCAGCCCTGCGCAGTCAGCAGCAGCAGGGGGATGGTGAAATCGAGCGTGTAGCGCGGGCCAAACTGCTGCCAGCCCGTGCCCATCAGCAGCAAAATGGGGAGATTGACCAGCGAAATGGTGATCACCAGAACCCAGGTAGAGAGGGTTTTGCGATCCTGCCACAGGCTGTAGAGTGCGGCAAAAAAGACCGGGCTGAGCAGGAACAGGCTGCCGCCCATGCGAAAATCCTCGCGCACCGGGAAGGGATAGTAAATGTACTGATAATAGACGTTATCTGGGATGTAGTGCAGGTTGAACGCGCCATAGCGGGCGTAGTTTTCTTCAAAAATCACCGACATGTTATGGTAAGCGTAGCCATAATCAAACGGGCTGCCGAAGCGGGCGGCGTTGTACCAGCCCAGCAGCCCGCCGGCGATGAGGATGGGCAGGCTGCCAATGAGCATGTAACGCAGCAGCCGGGCGGGTTCGGCCTTGCGGGTTTCATTAATTAGATACCATGCCGGCCAGATGCCGGCCAGAATCAGCGTGTAGCGGGTGGACATGGCCGCGGCCATGCCGATGCCGGCGAACAGGTAGGCCTTCCAGCCTTTGAGGCCCACCGCGGCGCAGTAAGCCACCAGCAGCCCGGCGATGCTGATCACCTGTGAGGCCGACCAGACGTTGCCCGTCAGGGCCAGGGTGGTGTGCACCGTACCCGCCATGAAGAAGATCACCAGCCAGGCACGTTTGACCGCCGATAACGGGATGAGGCCGCGCTGATTGACAGAGCGCAGCAGCAGGGCCATCAGGCTGACGTTGAACGCCCCGATCATCATCACCAGAAAGACATCGCTGAAATGCAGCCCCACCAGCGCCACAAACGGCATCATCACAATTGCCGGGAAGGGCGGCCAGTAGAGATAGGTGTTGCCCTGGAAGAAAACCAGGTCGTGATCGGTGGGCGGCACAACGCGCAGATTCAACTGCCCGTGCAGGAAGGCATCGGCCAGGTATTGGAAATGCGGCGCATTGGAGAGCCGGAAAGGCGTCTCGATGAGGAGGCTGATGAGGATATAAAAGAGGGCTGCCTGCAAAAACGCCCAGCGGGGGTCGTTGAAGGTGAGCAGCCACTTTTGCAGCCGGGCCTTGAGGGTGCGGTTCATACAGGGGTGATTATACAACAGGTGCCCGCCGGGGCGCCATACCGAAGCCGGGCTTAAATCAGAACCGGGCAGCGCATAAGCGCCACCCGGTTTTGCTGTGCCCCTGTGGTGATTTGAACACCAAACCTTTTGCTCCGCAAGCAAACGCTCTATCCAATTGCGCTACAGGGGCAGGCGGGCTTTAATATACCTCAAATGAGCCGAATCGTCAAGCGTTTGAATTTGGTCTGGATTTCAAGCGCGGTGGATGACAGCCAGGTTTTCAGGAGTGTGATCTTTATCCACCGTTTTGGCGCAGGTTTCCATATACTGCAGTGGATGGGGCGCTTTTTAGTGCGATTGCCCTGATCTCCACGTCATAATGCCGGGCGCCTCCGTGCGCGTAACCCGGAACGTGGTAAAATTCATGTGTTATGCAAGCAGCTCCTGAAAAAACACCCGCCCCCTTGCCGCTGCCGGGCATTGTGCCTGCCCTGGTGCGCGGCTTTAATATCGCCGCGGCTAATGTGCATCTCGTCCTGCTGCCCGTGATGTTGGACGCGCTGCTCTGGCTGGGCCCCCGCCTGGGGGTGGAGCAGGTGCTGACACCTGCCCTGAGCTATGTTTCGACCAACCTGCTTAAGGCCGCTCAGCCCGCCCAGGTAGAGGCCGTCAATACCGCACTCGAGCTTCTTCAGACCTCGATATCGCAGTTCAATCTGGTGAGCCTGCTGTCCACCTTCCCGGTCGGCGTGC
>JAGOFZ010000028.1 GCA_017996955.1 Longilinea sp. | reverse complement strand
TGGTCAGGCCGGTCAGGGCGGCCATTTCACCGGGATGCGGGGTCAAGATGGTGAGAGGGGGCAGGCGATGCGGCCAGTCTGCGTGGCGCGCCAGAAGGCGCAGGCCGTCTGCATCCAAAACCAGCGGGGGAAGGGCGGGTGTGGCTAATAGATCATCCATGAATTTAGCCGTCTCGGCGGACTGCCCCCAACCAGGCCCCAACAGCAAGGCCGTGGTGCGCGATAGATGGTTTTGGAGCAGCGGCGCGGCGCGGGCGGCAATCCAGCCATCAGTATCAGGGAGCAGCAGCCAGGTGACTTCGGGTAAGACGCCAGCCAGGGCGGTATGCAGGGGTAATGGAGCCGCCAGGGTGACAAGCCCGGCGCCAGAACGGTATGCAGCGGCGGCGGCAAAATAGGCAGCGCCAGTGTAGCTAACCGAGCCAGCGGCGATCAGGGCGGTGCCAAAGGTGCCTTTATGGGCCTCTGGCGCCCGAGGAGGCAGTGTGGGGCACACACGAGCAGCATCAACCAGTTCACGCGGGCAGACAAGGTGGGCGGGCAGCCCCAGAGGAACGGTACTCAACTGACCAGCGAGGGCCGCGGCTGGTGGGTAGATCAGGCCTGCTTTGACGGCCTCCATGCAGATGGTTGCACGAGCCGGGAGCGTTTCCGGGGCGGCTGCGCCGGTTTCCGAGTCCACTCCGGAGGGGCAGTCCACGGCGATGACATCTGGTGCGGGAGAGGTTGCCCGAAGATGAGCCAGCAAACGGGCATAATCGGGTCTGAGCGGGAGGCGGATCCCGGTGCCCAGCAGGCCATCCAAAATAATGGGTGACAAAGCGAGCCAGGCATTGAGTTGTGCAAAATCGGGGTCGGCAGGCAGGATGGCAACCTGGCCACCGGCTGAAAGTAAGTCAGCCAAAAGCGGGTCAGACTCGCGCGGCTGGATCAGGTAGGCATAGGCGTGCCAACCCGTCCAGGCCAGATGAGCCAGGGCTACCAGTGCATCGCCGCCGTTGTTGCCAGTTCCAACCAACCCCAGGACATGGGGCCGGGGAGTTGAGCCGGCATCCGCTTGAATCCATTCGGCAACCCCGCGCCCAGCCTGGGCCATCATTTGGGCATAGGTGCAGCCTTGCTGGTCGGCTGCCTGCTCCAATGCGCGCATTTCGGTGACAGTGATGAGTTTCATATGTTGTCTTTAATTACGGCTGACCAATTTTTGTAGTGTTTCAACTACAAACTGTTGATCGGATAATAATAATTCGGGATAAATCGGGAGGGAAAGTACCTGTTCGGCAGCTAGTTCAGTGTGGGGTAAGTCGCCTTTTTTATATCTTAACTGATTATATGCGGGCTGCAGATGAAGGGGGACGGGGTAATGTATACCAGCGCCAATACCCTGATTTTGTAAAGATTTAAGGACTTCATTCCGTTGTTGTTTTATGCGCACTACATATAAGTGATATACGGAATATGAGTCTGGATCGTCTTCCGGCAGTTGGATATCAAGCTGCGCCAGTAATTCAGAGTATATTCTGGCTTTTGTTCGGCGCAGCTCGGTCCAGGCAGATAAATGGCTGAGTTTGACGTTCAATATCGCCGCTTGAAGGGTATCCATTCGTTCTCCATACCCCACGATTTGGTGCTCATATTTACTTTGATAGCGACCATGATCTCGCAGCATATATAATTTTTGGGCGATTTTGTCTGAATTTGTTGTTACTGCACCTGCATCGCCGTAGGCTCCCAGGTTTTTGCCGGGATAGAAGCTAAAGCAGGCAGCGTCTCCCAGAGACCCAATTGATTGACCCTTGAAGCGGGCCCCATGCGACTGAGCAGCATCTTCTACAACCGCCAATCCGTGTTTTTTAGCAATTGCAACGATTGAATCCATAGGGGCTGGTCTTCCATAGAGGTGGACCGGAACAATAGCCTTTGTCTGAGCGGAGATAGCAGCTTCAACTTTCACCGGGTCGATCAAATATGTGGCTGGATTAATATCCACAAAAACCGGCTTTGCTCCACAATGAACTATTGCCTCTGCAGTAGCAGTAAATGTGTGAGAAACGGTTATGACTTCATCACCCGGGCCAACACCACAAGCCATCAAAGCCAGATGAATCGCCGAAGTTCCCGAAGCAACCCCAATACAGTATTTAGCTGCACAAAAATCAGCAAAGTTTTTTTCAAATTCACCAACATCGGGGCCCATAATGAACGAAGTGGCTCGAATAACTCGGAAAATTGCTTCGTCAATTTCAGTTTTAATACTTTGATATTGGGCCTGCAAGTCTACCAAAGGAATTTTATGCGCCATGATCATTCTCCAGGTATTCTGAAATTTCATGCACATATTTTATAATTCTTGCCGGGTTTCCGGCAACGACAGCGCCATCGGGAACATCGCGAGTTACTACAGAGCCGGCACCTATCAAAGCACTCAGCCCAATGATTACTCCGGGTAGAATGGTGGTGTTGGCGCCAATCATGGCGCCACGTCTAATCACCGGTCCTTTTAAATGATTTTTTACATTTGTGCTGCGGGGGTAGCGTGCATTGGTTAATACCGCATTGGGGCCAATCCAAGCATCACATTCTAGGATAGAGAATTCCGGGACAAAGACGTTTGAGTGGATACGGACTCCGTTTTGAATCTCGACATGATGTTCGATGATAGAATGTGTGCCAATGCTGACATCGTCACCAATGTTGTTTAATTCTCGAATCATGACACCATGCCCGGTTTGGAAATTTTGTCCGATCTTATTGCCGGCATAAATTACAGAATGGGAGCGAATGATTGCATTGTTGCCAATTGATGTTTCTAATTCGCCCGGGCTCTTTCCCCGCGGCGGCTCACCGAGGATCACAAATAAGCCGATAGAGCAATTTTCTCCAAGGTGAACAGATGGGAATACGTAGCCATTTGTGGTCATTCTGCCGCCCAATAATCTTGCAAAATGTTGATTTCTTGTCCACTCTCAGACGATTGGTACATTGCTTGAACCAGGGCGACTGATTTCCGAGCTTCATAACAGTTTGTTTGAGGTTCACGATTCTGAATAATGGCATTCATCATATCGATAAATACGGCTTTATGACTTTTTCCATAAACATCAACCGGGTCCAGTTGATCCTTTGTCAAAATTTCACGTTCATGCTCCAATTCGCCTTCTATCTTCCAAATGGATTTACGGTTGAGCGCGGTGCCGCCAATCTTCATTGAGCCTTTATCGCCAAAAATCGAAACCGAGCCTTCGAGGTTTTCGGGATAGGTTATTGTGGAAGCTTCTACCACCCCCAATGCGCCACCTTGAAAGCGCATCACAGCGACTCCAACATCTTCCATTTCCATTTTGTGTAACAGCGTTGCCGTGTAGGCAAAGACGCTAACAACGGGTTTATTCATCAACCATTGCAAGGCATCGATATGATGGATGGATTGGTTTAAGAAGGCTCCGCCATCCATTCCTTTGGTGCCATGCCAGCCATCTTCATAGTATTCCTGTGGACGATACCATCGTACGGTGGCATTTCCAAGCAGGGTGTTTCCAAGTTTTCCGGCATCAATAATGGCCTTTAACTCTTGAACCGGGGGGTTAAATCGATTCTGCAAAACCACACATAATTTTCGTTTTGTTTTATGGACACATTCAATAATTAAGTCAATTTGGTCGAGGTTCATCGCCAGAGGTTTCTCTACAATGACATGTTTACCTGAACTTAATGCATCAATAGCCATCTGAGCATGAAGCCCGCTGGGAGTAGCAATATTAATCACATCGATATTTTTATCATCCAGCATTCTGCGATAATCAACAAAGCTGTTAGCATTATATTTTTTTGCAAAATTCAATGCACGAGTCTCGATGGTGTCGCAAACAGCTACAAGCCGAGCGTCTTTAATTTCTGATAGCGAGTCTGCATGGCGTGATGCAATTCTTCCACAACCGATTAGCGCAAAATTCATTATTTACAACCTCGCAAGAATGGTTTTCTGCTCAACAAAGAGAGGAGAACAAGGGTTAATTTTAGGGTACTGATTTCCATCAAATGATTGTACCACTTCATAAGTAGGATATTTTTTACATAGAAGGATTAGCATTTTCAATCAGCGGCATTTCCAAAGCACACAATTCGGTTACGGCAACAAGTTTTTCAATATTATTATATCCAAGGCGCGGAAAGATGCACATCACAACTTGTTGAGCAAAGTCATTGTTCCAACGCATCCGAAGCTGGCATGGAGATTTTATTATCTATGTCCAATGGCGAAAGCAATGGGGTTAGATAGAACGACGGATAGGGTATAATCGCAGCCATGCGAAAAATGCTTTACTTCACGGTTTTCATTGCTGGCATGGCCAGCCTGGCGACTGAAATGCTGGCCTCGCGGCTGCTGGGGAATTATTTCGGCAGCAGCAATCTGATCTGGGCCTGCATTATCGGGCTCATTTTGATTTACCTGACGGTGGGGAATTTTCTGGGCGGGCGCTGGGCGGACCGCTCACCCCGGCCAGGGGTATTCTTCCGGATTCTGGCCTGGAGTGGGCTGCTGACCGGACTGGTGCCGGTGGCCTCGCGGCCGGTCTTGCAAATGGCAGCGAATGCATTTGACCAGTTGGAACTGGGCGGGATGATTGGCGCTTTTGCGGCTGTGCTGATTCTGTTTATTGCGCCAATTACCCTGATGGGCACAGCCTCGCCGTTTGCAATCCGGCTGGGGGTCAAAGAGACCCGGACTGCCGGGAGCACTGCCGGGCGGATTTATGCCATTTCTACGCTGGGATCATTTGTGGGGACGTTTTTACCGGTGTTGATTCTGGTGCCGTTAATTGGAACGTACCGCAGCTTTCTGGCTATTGGCGGGGTGCTGATGCTGACGGCACTGCTGGGGCTGTTGCAAGCGGAGGGCAAACGAGCGGTCTTGATTTACCTGTGGATGCCGCTGGTGTTAATCCTGCTGGCGATTTTTGGGGTCAGCGGGGCAGATAAAAAATCAACCGGGATGGTCTATGAGACTGAATCGGCCTACAATTACATCCAGGTTCAAGAGATCAACGGCTTCCGGCTGCTGCGGTTGAATGAAGGCCAGGGGATGCACTCGGTGTATCACCCGGAGCAGGTCAATTATTATGGGCCGTGGGAACAGGTTTTGACAGCGCCTTTTTTCAATCCGGCGCCTTACGATATGGAGCGCGTGCAGCGCATTGCAATTGTGGGCCTGGCAGCAGGGACTACGGCGCGGCAGGCCACACTGGTATTTGGCGAGGATGTGCAGATCGATGGATTTGAAATCGACCCGAAGATTGTCGAAGTGGGGCGTACTTACTTTGACATGAATGAGCCCAACCTGAATGTGATTGTGCAGGATGGGCGCTGGGGGCTGGCACACTCTACCAACCAGTATCAGATCATCAGTGTGGATGCCTACCGCCCGCCTTATATCCCCTGGCACCTGACCACGCAGGAGTTCTTCCAGGTTGTGAACGATCACCTGACCGACGACGGGGTGATGGTCATCAATGTGGGGCGGGCAGGGACTGACCGGCGTTTGATTGATGCGCTCAGCACGACTATATTGACGGTCTTTCCGACGGTGCATGTGGTGGATGTGCCCAATTCTTTTAATACAATTGTGTTTGCATCCAAACAACCCACAGAAGAATACAATCTGGGACAGAATTATCTGGCGCTGGCAGAACAGGGTGCGCCAGACTTGCTGATTCAAACCCTGGAAATAGCCATCACCAACCTGCAGCCTGCGCCCGAAACGACGATTGTGTTTACCGATGACAAGGCCTCAGTTGAATGGATCACCAACGACATGGTAATGAGTTATCTGCTGTCGGGAGAATCGGAGACTTTGAAATGAAACGTGTTGGGCTTCTCTTAATCAGCCTGCTGGTGCCATTTATCCTGCTGATGGCGGCGGTACGGATTGCATTCAACCCCTTCTTCCTGGTGATAGAATACCGGGGTCCAAACTTTCCGCCGGATAATTATGGTTTTACAACCGAAGAGCGGTTGTACTGGGGCAAAATTTCACTGAAATATTTACTGGATGGCTCTGACATCTCGTTCCTGGGCGAGCAACGGCTGCCGAATGGCGATCCGCTCTACAACGAGCGCGAGCTGTCTCACATGGTGGATGTGAAGGTGGTGCTGCAGAAAACCACCCTGGCCTGGGGGATTCTGTGTGCGGTTGTGGCGGCAATTGGAATCTGGAGCTGGCGCGGCAAATGGTTGCGCGATTTTGTGCGGGCGCTGGCGACCGGCGGATGGATTACGTTGGGATTGATTGGCGCCATTCTGGTCGGCGTGGCGGTGAGCTTTAATCAATTATTTGGGGCGTTTCACACGCTGTTTTTTACCAGCGGCACGTGGGTGTTTGAATATTCAGACACCCTAATCCGGTTGTTCCCGATTAAATTGTGGCAGGATGCATTTATTTTTGTGGGGGTTGTCACGGCGGCGCTGGCTCTGGCGACGGCGCTGGTTTTGCCAAAGATCAAGAGCCGAAAGGCTTGAGCGGGTTGTTATAAAGAAAAAACCGGTGAATGTTTTGACATTCACCGGTTTTCGTTTTGAGAAAAGTCTCAGGATTTCTTTTTGGCCTGATTGGCAACAGCCTGCATGGCCGCAGCTACATCATCCGGGTTGCCGAGGTAATAATGGCGGATGGGCTTCATCTGCTCATCCAGTTCATAGACCAGCGGAATGCCCGTGGGGATATTCAGGCCGATGATTTCTTCGTCAGAAACATCGTCCAGATATTTGACCAGGGAGCGAAGGCTGTTGCCGTGGGCAACAATCAACACTTTGCGGCCGGTTTTGACTGCCGGGACAATGGTTTCAAACCAGTAGGGCAGGAAACGCGCCACGGTGTCTTTGAGGCATTCGCTGAGGGGCAGGTAGATGGGGCCGACATCTGCATAGCGCGGGTCTTTGCCAGGGTAACGGGGGTCATCAGCGGTAAGTGCGGGCGGGGGGACATCATAACTGCGCCGCCAGAGCTTGACCTGCTCTTCGCCAAATTTTTCGGCGGTTTCAGCTTTGTTCAGGCCTTGAAGCGCACCGTAGTGGCGCTCGTTGAGCCGCCAGGAGCGGTGAACCGGAATCCACATCAGGTCCATGCGATCGAGGACGATCCACAGGGTGCGGATGGCGCGCTTGAGGACCGAGGTGTAAGCGACATCAAAGGTGAAGCCAGCTTCTTTGAGCAGTTCACCAGCCTGGGTGGCTTCGGCAAGACCTTTTTCGGAAAGATCCACATCCGTCCAGCCGGTGAAGCGATTTTCGCGGTTCCAGTCTGACTCGCCATGCCGCAGTAAGACGATTTTATACATGCACTACCTCCAAGATTTAAATTGTAGCGCAAGAGAAGCTCTTGCGCTACATGGGTTGGTTTGAATTAGAGAGCCGGGTTACCGAACGGCAACGGGGTTCTCGGCATTGCCAGAAGCATCGAAGATGTGGAATTTGTCCATGTTGAAGGCGACCTGGACTTTTTCACCGATGGTGAAGCGAGTGCGCGGATCAACACGAGCTACATAGTTGCTGTTGCCAGAAACCAGGTAGAGGAAGATTTCGTTACCCATCAGTTCGGTGACATCCACTTTGGCTTCGACCGGGGCGGTATGGATGCCCGGGGGTAGGAACTGGGGATTGAAAATATCCTCGGGACGGATGCCGAAGATGACATCTTTGCCGACATAGGACATATAGGGAGCCACGCGAGGGGCGGGGATTTCAACGGCAAAGCCATCACCATCCACAAAGAGCTTTTCGCCATCTTTGCGCAGCTTGGCAGAGAAGAAATTCATCGAGGGGGAGCCGATGAAGCCGGCGACAAACTGGTTGGCGGGGAAATCATACAGGGTCTGGGGAGTATCCAACTGCTGCAGGACGCCTTTGTTCATGACGGCGATGCGGGAAGCCATGGTCATGGCTTCGGTCTGATCGTGGGTGACGTAGATGAAAGTGGTTTGCAGGCGGAGGTGCAGCTTGCTGATTTCAGCGCGGGTCTGCACGCGGAGCTTGGCATCCAGGTTCGAGAGCGGTTCATCGAAGAGGAAGACTTTTGGCTCGCGGACAATGGCGCGACCAACAGCCACGCGCTGGCGCTGACCACCAGAGAGTTCGCGGGGTCTGCGCTTGAGCAGATGTTCGATACCCAGCACACCGGCGGCCTCGAGTACGCGGCGGTTGATGTCTTCTTTGGACATCTTGCGGAGCTTGAGGCCAAAAGCCATATTGTCATACACGGTCATGTGCGGGTAAAGCGCGTACGACTGGAACACCATGGCAATGTCGCGATCTTTGGGCGGCACGTCATTGACCACGCGGTCGCCAATCAGGATTTTGCCCGAGGAAACTTCCTCCAAGCCAGCCAAGCAGCGCAGCGCAGTGGTTTTACCGCAGCCCGAAGGGCCGACCAAAACCAGGAATTCCTTGTCCTTAATTTCAATATTAAGGTCGTTCAGGGCGGTGAAGTCCCCAAACTTTTTCCAGACATGATCATAAGTAACGCTAGCCATACAGTCCTCCTTCCAGAGCGAATATAGTGATTTGATTATATGCCCCAATAAAAGAAAATGCAACAGTATTTGTCAAGAGATTTAAAAATTAGATTAGAGAAAACAAGGAATCGCTGAGTGTGTATCAATTGCGGGATTGGGTCTGAGGATAAGCAAGTATAATAACGAACATGATGGACAAAAACATGATTCTGGCATTGATTCCGGGATATAACGAGGCACAGCGCATCGCCGCAGTGGTGAACGCTGCCGGCCCTCACCTGCCGGTGCTGGTGGTGGATGATGGTTCGAGCGATAACACCCGGGGAGTGGCTGAAGCCGCCGGGGCACAGGTGATTCGACAAGAGCCCAACCAGGGTAAGGGGGCAGCCCTGCGGGCGGGCTTCAGATGGGCGCTGGCGAATGGGTATGAAGCAGTTATGACCCTGGATGCCGATGGGCAGCATGATCCGGCGGAGATTCCAGGTTTTCTGGATGTCTATACGCAAAATAAGTCCGATTTAATTATCGGGGCGCGGGATTTTTCGCAAATGCCAGCCGTGCGGCGGTGGGCCAACACCACCGGGCAGAAGCTGTTTTCGTGGGCGCTGGGACAGCCTGTGCAGGATAATCAATCGGGATACCGGCTGATCAGCCGCAGATTGATGGAAGCGGTGCTGGAAAGCGCTGAAAGCGGTTTCGAATTTGAAGTGGAAATGATTGTGGTTTGTGCGCGGCGCGGGATGAAGCTGGACTGGGTGCCCATCCGCACCATTTACGGGAACCAGGGCAGCCACATTAAACCGCTGCATCATGCGGCGCACTTCATGCGCATCATCTGGAATACCTGGCGGAGACGCTAGGCGAGAGATTTTGCCAGAAGCTGTGTAGTGGTGCCGTCAGACTGGCGTACAGGCGGGGTCTTGATTGCATAACCACAATGCTGCCAAAAAGACAGCGCTAAAGGGTTATTCACTTGGACGGCGGTCCAGACCTGGGTGATTCCCTGTGCAGATAATTGCTGCTCCAGCCAAGCGATCACGGAATGCCCAAGCCCACTCCCCCGCGAGGAAGGGATGATCATCAAAAGGTTGATAAAGGCGCAGTGCGGCTGGCCTTCATAATGCGATGGGATGTAATCCAGCACACCAACCAGGGTTTCTAAATGCCAGATGCCGGAATAGATGCCGCCATGCTCGCGAGAATACTGCAGATCTGCGGCTACCATGGCGGCCGAGGCGTGCGGCTCGGGGCCCAGGGCAAGAAAATCCTCACAGGCCTGGTAGACTGCCAGGGCGTGGGTGTGTTGATTTTCCAAAAGTGGTGATAGAATCCATTGCATCAACTGGATTAAACCACATTTTGATCCAGGTCACCTTCCAAAATTAACTCGAAAGGATTTGCAATGCCTACGAATCTCTCCTGGCCCAAGCCACCCGAACTGGAAATTGACCTCAAAAAATCTTATACCGCCACATTCCATACCGACAAGGGCGATATTGTCATCAAGCTGCATGCCGACCGCGTGCCCCGGACAGTGAATAATTTTGTATTCCTGGCCCGGCAGGGTTTTTACAATGACACGATCTTCCACCGCGTGATTAACGATTTTATGGCCCAGGGCGGCGACCCCACCGGCACGGGTATGGGCGGCCCTGGCTACAAGTTCAGTGATGAGTTTGACCCCAAGCTGCGGCACGATAAGCCGGGTGTGCTTTCGATGGCCAATGCCGGACCGAACACCAATGGTTCGCAGTTCTTCATCACGCATGTGCCTACCCCCTGGCTGGATGGGAAACACAGCGTGTTTGGGCAGGTCATTCAGGGCATGGATGTGCTGATGTCGATTCCAGCACGCGATCCGCAACGGGTTGGGGCGCCAGCCGTGAAGCTGATTTCGGTGACGATCACCGAAGAATAATTGCTTCTGACTGGTAAAATGAACGAGGCGGAGCACAATGCTCCGCCTCGTTCATTTTACCAGAATGGACAGGGGCAATATCACTCAAAGCGCAGGGCGTGGATGATATCCAGGCGAGCGGCCTGACGGGCAGGCAGCGTGGCGGCCAAAACGCCAAAGATCAAGCCAACGGCAAGGCCGGCCAGCACACCTCCCCAGGGGAAGTTGAACTGCATGACAAAGCCGCTGAAGTTCATGGCGCCGACCAACACATAGCTGAGCCAAACGCCGGCCAGAATGCCAAGGCCTGTGCCGAACAAAGCCAGCAGGAGGCTCTCAGCCAGAATCATCCGGCGGATTTGTTTGCGGGTGCTGCCCACGGCGCGCAGCACCCCAATCTCACGGGTGCGCTCAATCACGTTGATTGCAAGGGTATTCATCATGGCAATCAGGGCGGGCAGCGCCATGGCAGCCATCATTACATACATCATCGCCAGGGCGGCCTTGAAGATATTCACCTGAGCCTGATAGAAGGTATCGGATTCGAGGAGTGTAAAAGCAGGGTAGGTAGAGATCAGGTTGGTGAGGCGGGCGCCAACGGTTGATTTATCGGCCCCGTCAACGGCATTGGCCATCAGGAGGACATCGGTGGTGGTGAGGAAATCACGCTCCAGGTTCGCCTGGGAGATGTAGCCGGTGGTCAGTTTGGCGTTGAGGTAGTCGAGGCCAACTCCGACAATGCGGTATTGCTGCTCGCCTGATGACGTCATAATTGTCACCAGATCGTCAATCTGGACGCCGGTTGTGGCCGCAAAGATGCCATTGACGATGATGGCGCGTTCCTGGTCCAGGGCAGCGTAGGCCTCCGCCGGTTCACCGCGGCTGAATTCCAACCCGGCAATGACCGGGTAGGTTTGCGGATCAATGCCAATCACCTGCAGGTCAGTGCCATCCACCTTGCCATAAGCAAGGCGGAGCGTGGTGACCCCGGCGACACCTTCGACCTGACTCAGTTCAGCCGCCAGGCCTGGGGCTGCGCCCATGTTCCCTCCGCCCAGCATGAGCGAGGTGGGCATGACCAGGTAATCAGCCCCGAGGCTGCGATCCAGATAGCTCAAAAAGCCGCCAAAGGTACTGGAGAGAACCCCGGCGAGGGCAACCACGATTGACAGACCGATGAGCATGGCCAGGGCCGTCACTGCGGCACGTTCTGGCTGGCGGGCAAGGTTGCGCTGGGCAAGGTGCCCTTCGCGAGCAAAGAAGATGTTCAGCAGGCGGCCAAAGGTTTCAGCGAGCGGGCGCACCAGGACCGGCGCCGCCAAAATGACGCCCGCCAGGAAGAGAACAGCACCCAACGCCGCAAGGTTAAAGCTGCCGGTAATCAGGGCAATCACGGCGAGCGCGATCATCACAAAGCCGATGATGGCGCGAGTGCGGACTTTCCGGGCGACCTGTCCGACTGATTCCAGACGCAGGGCTTCAATGGGTGGGGTCTTGCTGGCTGAGAGCGCCGGGATCAGGCCAGCCAGAACGGTAATGCCCAATCCCAAGCCCAGTGCAACCAGGAAGTTCCCCAGGGTGATGATGGGAGCGCCCATATCCATATACAAGAATTTTTGAGCGAGGGGGGCGACGATCATCATCAGCACCAAAGCAAAAAGGTATCCGAGCAGCAGACCCAGAGCAGAACCCATGAGGCCCTGGAGGAGGGTTTCGGTGAGGATTGCGAGAACAATTGTCCGGCGGGATGCGCCAACAGCCCGGAGCAGGCCAATATCACGGCGGCGTTCGGCAACCACGGTGCGGAATGTGTTGAAGATGACAAATCCACCCATGGCCAGCGAAAGGATGCCAAACAGTAAAAACGCAGCCTGACCTACCTGAACAGCCGAGGAGAATTCAGAGTCGCCATCGGGTGCGATGAGCGTGAAGGTTGAACCCAACTCCGATTGAATGGCGCTGTTGACTGCAGCTTTATCGGCATTGGCATCCAAAACAGCTTCAACCACACTGATCTGGTCGGGCAAATTCAGCATAGATTGAACCTGAGCCAGCGGGACATAGATTTCTTCAGTGCCCAGGGCGGGCATGGAAGGTTTGAATATGCCAACAACAGTTAAATCAACTGTGCCGT
>JAGOFZ010000256.1 GCA_017996955.1 Longilinea sp. | reverse complement strand
GCCAGCCGATTTCGTCAACCAGATTCGCTGGGATGAAGCCAATGACTGATCGAACCAAACTCCCCATTCCTCTGCCCCAGATTGGCGCAGAACAACTCACCCTGCTGGAACGGCTCTCCAATGCGGTTGCCGTCTCTGGTGATGAAGGCGAAGTGCGCGCCATCGTCCTCGAACAGGTTAAACCCCTGGCGGATGAAGTAACCGTGGATGCCCTGGGCAATGTCCTGGTGACCAAACATGCCACCGCCCCCAATGCCCTGCGCGTGATGCTGGCTGCCCACATGGATGAAGTCGGCTTTATGCTGACCCGTGATGATGAAAACGGCCTCTATCAGTTCGGCCTGGTCGGCGGCATGGATGAGCGCGTCCTGGTGGGCAAACCCATCCTGGTCGGTAAATCCCACATCCCTGGCGTGATTGGCGCCAAGCCCATCCACCTGCAGGAACGCGGTGAACGCGAACAGACCATCCCCGTCGAACAATTACGCATTGATATTGGCCCCGGCGGCTCTGGCAAGGTCAAAGTCGGTGACCGTGCCACCTTTGCCACCCGCTTCCAGCAGATTGGCCCGAGCCTGGTGGGCAAAGCGCTCGATGACCGCCTGGGTGTTGCCATGCTGCTCGAAATCCTGCGCAACCCCATCCCGCAGCTCGAGCTTTTGCTGGCCTTCACCGTCCAGGAAGAAATCGGCCTGCGCGGCGCCCGGGTTGCCGGCTATGCCCTCGATCCTCAGATCGCCATTGCCGTCGACTCCACCCCCGCCCGCGACCTGCCCAACTACGATGGCACCGAAAACCAGTCCTACAACACCCGCCTCGGCGCTGGCCCTGCCATTTATGTCGCCGACTCGGGCACCCTTTCAGACCCGCGTCTGATCCGACACCTGGCCCAGACCGGCGATGCCCTCAGCATCCCCTATCAGTTCCGGCAGCCCGGTGGCGGCGGAACCGATGCTGGCGCCATCCACACCCGGCGGGCGGGCGTCCCCAGCGTCTCCATCTCAGTCCCCGGACGCTATGCCCATACCCCGGTGTTGTTTGCCCGGTTGGATGACTGGCAGAACAGCCTGTCCCTGCTGCATGCAGCTTTGCAGCGCCTAACCCCCGATATTCTGGCGCAGGAGCGCTAAAATCCACACCCGCTTGGGCGGATCGGCCTAATCCCCGCCCTTCAGATGAAAAGACTGGAGCTTCAATGAAAGAATTGATCCGTAAACTGGTAGAAGCAGTAGGGCCTTCAGGTTATGAAGGCGCAGTGCGCGATTTAGTGCGCTCTGAAATTTCCGATTCCGTTGGCGAACTGCGCGTCGATGCCATGGGCAACCTCATCGCCCGCAAAGGCCAGCGTCAGAACGGCGGCCTGCGCATTATGCTCTCCGCCCATATGGATGAAATCGGCGTCATGGCCACGCATATTGATGAAAACGGCTTCGTCCGTTTTACCACCATCGGCGGCGTCCATCCCCGCACCTGCTTTGGCGGGCGTGTCCAGTTTGTCAATGGCACCCGTGGCCTCATCGGCGGCGAACGCACCGATGCCCCCGACAAAATCCATTCCTTTGAGCAGCTCTTTATTGATGTCGGCGCTTCCAGCCGCGAAACCTGCCCCGTCAAAGTGGGCGACATCGCTGCTTTTGACCGCCCCATGATTGACCTGGGCGACCGCCTCATCAGCAAAGCCATGGATGATCGCATTGCCTGTGCCGTGCTGATTGAAACTCTGCGCGCCATCAAAAAATCGCCCCACGAACTGTTCTTTGTCTTCAGCACCCAGGAAGAAGTTGGCCTGCGCGGCGCAACCACTGCCGCCTACGCCATTGATCCCGACCTGGGCATCTCGGTGGATGTCACCCTCAGCGGCGATACCCCCAAGGGCGTCAAAATGGAAGTTGCCCTCGGTAAAGGCCCCGCCATCAAAGTGCGCGACGGCGGCATGTTGGCTGACCCGCGCGTCGTCCGTTTGATGGTCGCCGCTGCCGAAAAAGCGGGTTTGCCCTACCAGTTGGAAGTGCTGGAAGGCGGCACAACCGATGCCCGCGCCATTCAAATGGCCCGTGCTGGCGTCCCGTCTGGCTGTGTATCCATTCCCTGCCGCTATGTCCACAGCCCCTCAGAAATGGTCGATTACCGCGATGTGCAGCAATCCGTCCAACTGCTGACGGCTCTGCTCAGCGGCCCCATTGCCCTGGAATGAGAGATAACTCGTCCTTGCCCGGCAGCCCTGCTCGCTGGCTGCCGGGTGGGGCAGTTCTGCTAACTCTGATCGTTTTCCTGGCTGGTTGTGTCAATTGGGGGCCAACACCGGCAGCCATGCCTTCGCTTGGCGCGGTCACAGCCTCCCCATCGCCAGACCTGACCATCACAGCCACGCCTGAGCCCACCGGCTCTCCCGCGGCCAATAACCCCATCACGCTGACGCTCTGGCTCCCACCAGAATTTGACCCTTACCGGTCTGAACCAGCCGCCGAAGCCCTCCTGGCCCGGCTCCAATCCTTTGTGACCGAAAACCCCGGGGTGCGCATCAACGTCCGCCTCAAAGCGCAGGCAGGCCCCGGCGGTTTGCTCGAAGCCCTGTCTGCCGCCGCCCCGGTTGCCCCCGATGTGATGCCCGCAGTTGTTGCCATGCGCGCCTCCGATGTTGAAGCCGCCGCCCATCAGGGTTTGCTGCTGCCGCTGGATGAACTTTCTGCCGCAGTGGATGACACCGATTGGTATGCTTACGCCCATGCCCTGGCCGATGTCGATGGTCAGGCCTATGGCCTGCCCTTTAC
>JAGOFZ010000255.1 GCA_017996955.1 Longilinea sp. | reverse complement strand
GGGTAAATTCGTTCTTCATCCTTTTCGTTCTCCAACCATCACCCATATATGCAGAAAAGTGGGGGGCGCCCACTTTTCAGTGCTTGCGTTACGTTGTTCCAACGGGATTATTTTAGCACAGAGCCAAATGTTTCGCAAGGGATTGGGCCAATTTTTTACGGCTGGCGCAGGGCTTGACTTTTTTTTCAAGTGGCGCAATGATAGTGTAATCTTTCAGTATCGGAGAAAGCAGGAAAAACGATGCGGCTTTATGAGATTTTGATCCTGGCGGGAAATGGGCTGCTGGCAGTGCTGATGCTGCTGCGGGTGCGGCGGGCCTTGCCGCTGGCGGCAGGAGCACTGACGCTGCTGGCAACACTACTGCACGTGCTGCTGGAAGGCACACGCTGGCAGATGATTCCGCTTTACGGGTTGACGGCGCTTTTGATTGGACTGACCCTCTACCGGGCACGGCAAAACCCTGCCCCACGCCGGAGATGGCGCTGGGTATGGATTGTTGCGGCGGCAGCCTGTGGGATTCTGCCTGCGCTGATGCCCGTGCCCAAACTGCCGCAGCCCACCGGGCCTTATGACGTGGGTACAGCAACTTTTTACTGGGTCAATCCGGATGCGGTTGATCCGTACACCGGGGAGGTGCGGCGGCTGATGGTGCAAGCCTGGTACCCCACCGATAAGCCCTCCACCGCCGAACCTGCGCCTTACTTCCCTGACCTGAAGGTGATGGCGCCAGCCATCGCGCGCAATTTCGGTTTGCCCGATTTCATGCTTAATCACCTGGAGTTGAGCCAGACGCATACCACGCTGGAACCGCCCTTCGCCAGCGACTTGACCCAGACGCCGGTGCTGATTTTCTCACACGGCTGGACGGGCATGCGCTATCAAAATACCTTTCAGGTCGAGGAACTGGTCAGCCATGGGTATGTTGTGATTGCGGCTGATCATCCGGAAGGGGCGGTCATCACCATTTATCCCGATGGGGACGTGATATTTGCCAATCAGGCCGCCCTGCCGCGCAGCGCACCGGCGGCGGAGTTTAATGCGGCAGCCCGGATTGTGGGGCAAATGTGGGTCAGTGATTTGAGGTTTATGCGCGCTCAGATGGATGACCTGCAAAGCGGCGCCATTGCCAGCCCGCTTGCCGGGCACCTGGACCTGGCGCGGGTGGGCGCCTTTGGGCACTCCACCGGCGGCGGGGCGGTGGCAGAGTTCTGTTACAACAATGAGGATTGCCAGGCGGTATTGACCATGGATGCCTGGATGGTGCCCTATGACCGGGTGGTGCCGGCGCATGGGCTGACACAGCCTGCGCTGTTCTTGCGGAGCGAGAAGTGGTCGCTGCCGGGAAACCCTCCGCTGGCTGAGGCACTCTATGAGAATAGTCACAGCCCGGCTTACCTGGTGGAGATTGCCGATACCCGGCACTTTGATTTTACCGACATTTCGCAGCTTACCCCGCTGCTGACGCTGATGAAGTTGAAAGGTACGCTGGATTCTGACCGGGCGATGACAATTATCAATACCTATACGTTGGCCTTTTTTGATGAGGCCCTGCGGGGGGATGCGTCTGGAGTGCCAGCGCTGGAAGGGCTTTACCCCGAAGCGCCGCTGGAAATCAACACCGGTGCGCCGTAAGGTTAATCATCACGCTGGCGCACCTCAGCCCGGTACTGGCACCAGGCACAGTTCGGGGCAGCTTCGGGCGGTTCGGGCTGTTCCAAAACGGTAAGTACCTTGCCGATAAATTCAAGGAAACCAGCTTCGTTCAGGGGGATTTCCTGCCAGGTGACCGAACCCAGATAGGCGATCTGATCGGATATCTGCGTCATCTGAATGGGCTCGACCACCAGCAGCCCCAGGCGGCTGATGGGACTGAGTGAGAGCTTGCCGCCGGCTGCGTGTTCCAGGGCATAGGCGTAGGCGTGAAGCTGCCGCCCATAAAAAGCCAGATGCGATGGGCGCGCCTGCGAGGTCTTGAAATCTACCACGCCGTAGGAGCCGTCTTCAAACGAGACCACCGTATCGAACTTGCCCAGCAGATAGCAGGAATCGACATGCCCGGGCAGGGTGATGGGCAGCGATTGCACCCAGCGCTCGCCGAATTGAACCTTGCCCGGAGGCAAACCGGGGTAAATGGCAGTGGTTGAGCGGCCTTCAAAATAAGCCTTCATCAGGCTGTCAATTTTGGAGAAAATGGCCGGAAAGGCCGAAGCCGGGCGGCCAAATTTGCGCACCACCTTCAGGTAGAAGCAGCGTGGGCATTCGTCCCACAAAAAGGTCAGGTCAGAGGGGCTGAGTTTATGCAAAGTCATGGGGCAGATCCTGGGGGATGGGATGTCTTCATCATATAACAGAGCGCCTAAAAACACAAATCAAAAGCGGCCCCTCCGAAGTGGAAGGGCCGCTAGAAAGCGGATGGGATTATGGCCGGGCCGGGGCATCGTCCAGCAGGCGGCGCTCGCCCTGCAGGGCGCGAATGCCGGCGACATCCTGGGTGACCTCGAGGGTGCCGTGGTATTTGCCAGCGGCATCACGCAGGGCGAAGTAGCGAATATGCACAAACTTGCCGCCCATCTGAATCCAGAACTCGGCCACGCTGCGCAGGCCAGCCCGGAAATCATCCAGGATTTGCTGGACGCGGTGCACGCTCTGCGGCGGGTGGCAGTTTTGCACGGTGCGCCCAATGATAGCCGGGGTGCGGTCAAAGATGCGTTCACGGGTCTGGGAGAAGAACCGCACCTCATCGTTCTCGTCCACATAGGTAATATCCACCGGCAAGTTGCAGAGCATGAG
>JAGOFZ010000254.1 GCA_017996955.1 Longilinea sp. | reverse complement strand
TCACTGTGGCGCTGTCGGGCGAGGGTTTGGCTTTTAAATCCAAACGTGACAGGACGCGTCCCAAACGGGCAGACTCTGGAAAAGTCTGAAATTGCTCTACTGTCCAATGCCGCCAGGGGCGCATGCCGAGAGCGGCAGCACCCAGCAAACTGAGTTTTAGAAAATCTCGACGAGAGATAGGGTGATCATTCATGAGCGTTAAGATACCTGTTTCGCAGGGTTTTGTCAACCAGAACTGTCAGATTAGAGCGCTAATTGAAATGCGCGTGACCAGATAAGCTGTTTGACTTTCTCGATTTCGGGGCCCCACCAGGCATCGCCGGGTTGATATGGGACAGCTTGGCGCAATGTTTGATGAACCTGGGCGGTGCCCTGCCCTAAAACAGCTCCCGGTCGCTGGCGCAACCGCAGGTCAAGAGCACGGGCAGCAGTATACAGTTCAATAGCCAGTACGTGGGCCGTATTATCCAAAATCTGCCGGGTATGTCTAGCCGCGGTCATTGCATTGGCATTGTGGTCTTCTTGCTCTCCAGAGGTTGGCAAGGAGTGAACCGAATCGGGGTGGGCAAGAGTCTGATTTTCCAGTACCAGTGATGCGGCGGTGTACTGCGGCATCATCAGGCCAGAGTTCAATCCGGCGGCTTCAGGTGTATCCACTAACATGGGAGGAAGGCCGTCGTTGAGCTTGCCATCTGTCAGGCGGAACACTCGACGCTCGGCAATGGCGGCCAGTTCGGACAGGGCAATCCCGAGGTAATCCATTACCAGGCCCACTGGCTCACCGTGGAAATTGCCGCCAGAGATCGCATCGCCAGGAGCAAACAAAAGCGGATTGTCGGTTGCGGCGTTAATTTCACGTTCGACAACCTGGCTGACAAACGCCAAAGTATCGCGCACAGGGCCGTGCACCTGAGGTGCACAGCGGAGAGAATAGGCATCTTGAACGCGCCCGGCGGCATTCATCAGGGTGCTTCCCGCTGTAATCTGTTTAACATGGTCAGCAACGGCGATTTGTCCGGGGTGATTACGCGCTGCATGCAAGCGTGGATCAAAAGCTGCAATTGTTCCCAACATGGCCTCCAGGCTCATCGACAAGCCCATGTCAGCCACTTCAACGAGATAGGCGGCATCCCAAACCGACAGGGCGGCAAGAGCGGCCGAGAAGGTGGCGCCATTATTCACAGCGAGGCCTTCCTTGGGGCCTAACACCAGTCGAGGAATGCCGGCTTCAGCCATGGCAGCTTTGCCAGTCATAACCACACCACCAAATTCTGCCCAGCCCGAATCTTCTTCTCGATCCAAGTGATCAGTAGTCCACACCAGTGCCATATGAGATAAGGGGCCAAGATCGCCTGAAGACCCCAGGGAGCCCTGCGATGGGACAACTGGTGTTACGCCCCGATTCAGCATCTCCAAAAGAGTCTCGACAACTTCCAGTCGAACACCCGAGCAGCCGCGCGCCAGCGTGTTTGCGCGCACCAACATGGCGCCGCGCACAACTTCGGCGGGCAGGGCAGGGCCTGTTCCAATGGCGTGGCTTAAGATCAAATTACGGCTCAGTTGAGCGCTCTCGTCAGGTCGGATACGGCGGTCTGCAAAAATGCCAAAGCCCGTATTGATGCCATAAACCGGGCGTCCGGTTTCCAGGATGGCATCCAGGCAGGCACGCGATTCGAGAATAGCAGCACGCCCTTTATCAGAAAGACGAACGGGTTCGCCTTCGCGGGCAATCTGCATAACCTGCTCCAGCGTCAAATGATGGCCATCAATTTCAATCATGGGTTCCTCGTTTTAGAAAAATAGATAGCCCAGCAGCACAGCAACAGCCGGGACGGTCAAATTATCAATATCGCGGTAAGGGATTGACTCAACCAGTGTACAGACCAGGGCAATGATGGTTACTGGTCCCAGGTAAGACCAGTAGGGGCCGGTAAAAGCATTTGCCACAACATAAATCAATATGACCATTGCCGAAAATATCCAACCCCCAACCAGCATGGATAACGAGCCCAGCCAGGATTTCGCCTTAGACCATGGGAGGCGCCCACTGGTAAAGCGTTTGCCAACGATATCGGCAAGGCCATCGCCGCCACACAGCATCATCAGCGCAATGATGCCGATGGGATTATCCTTCCAAAACAAAATGGTCAGAAGAACGAATACAATCCCATAGTATAAGGGGCCGCGCAGAATTTCGCGCCGGTCGCCATGCCGGCTCATGGCTGCAACGGCAGCCTGATCTTTGATGGCTCCAATGCCCACAAGGAAAAATTGTGCGGTAATTGCCAGCGGGATCAGCGCAGCCAGCCAGCGCGCGGATGAGACATCTGGGAAAAGAAGCCAGCAAAGCACAAAAATGGGGCCAGTGCCCATATGGATTATTTTCCGACTCAGCGGACCGCTGATCCAGCCGCGATGGGCCAGTGCGTCCATGATACGAAGCCAGCCCAAGGCAATGACAAAAGTGACGATCAGGGCAACCCAAACGTTAGATATCAATTGTCTACTCTCGATCTACCCGACGCGAGCGAGCAGCTTCGCGTTCTTCATCCCGCTTAGCTATTTCGTGGCGCTTATCATAGAGCTTTTTGCCTTTGGCAATGGCAATTTCAAGCTTGGCACGGCCGTTTTTAATGACCATTTGTACAGGGACGATGGTAACGCCCTTCTGGCGAACCGCGTTAAACAGCTCGCGGATTTCACGACGATGCAGGAGCAATCTACGGGGGCGGAGTGGGTCGTGATTGAAGCGGTTGGCCGCTTCGTAGGGGGCCACGTGCGCATTCATCAAC
>JAGOFZ010000253.1 GCA_017996955.1 Longilinea sp. | reverse complement strand
GCCTGCTCCAATTCAGGCAGGACCATGATGGGGTTGGTCCCCGGTGATAGGAATAAGACAACCGGGCGCTCCATCAAATGGAATTCAAGGCCCGTCAGGTAGGTCAGCGTTGGGCCAGGATTGAGGGCGAATGCGTCCAGGCTGTGAGCAGACATGAGGGAATAAAGCCGATTCAGGCGATCAATGGTCATGGGGACACCTCCAATTTGATTATAATCTAATCCGGATGGTGAGGGGGCACCCGACCGGTTTTATTTTTTCTTTTTACGGCGCTCGCCACCGGGCAGAGAAACGCCCAGACCGTGGGCGGCGGCATCAACGAGGGTTTGAAGGACTTTGACGCGGGCAAAGTACTTGTCGTTGGCCTCGACGACCGTCCAGGGGGCGGGCAGGGTTGAGGTTTTGAGCAGCATTTCTTCAACGGCGGCATTGTAGAGCGGCCATTTTTCACGGTTGCGCCAGTCTTCGTCTGTCAGCTTCCAGGATTTGGCGAGGTCGCCCTGCCGAGCTTCAAACCGAGCCAATTGTTCCTCGGGGCTAATCTGTAGCCAGAATTTCGCCAAGATCATGCCGGAATTGACCATCTGGCGTTCAAATTCGTTAATCTCACGGTAAGCCCGGCGCCAGGCAGCTTCGGAGCAGAAGCCTTCCACGCGTTCAACCAAAACACGACCATACCAGCTGCGGTCAAAGATCTGGATCTGTTTCTCTTCGGGCGGTTTGAGCCGCCGCCAGAAACGCCAGAGATAATGATGGGTTTTATCTTCGCCGGCTGGGGCCGCAATGGAATAGACCTCATAGCCGCGAGAGTCCAGTTCTTCAGTGATGCGTTTGATGGCGCCGCCCTTGCCGGCAGCGTCCCAGCCTTCAAAGACGACCACCAGGCAGCGGCGGCGCTCATAGAGCAGGTGTTCGTAAGCCAACAACTGCTCCTGCAAGGGTTCAAGCTGCTGCTGATAATCGGCACGATCGAGCGTCTGGGTCAGATCTACGCGTTCAAGCATGCGGCACCTCCTCGGGTTGAGGTTCGGCGGGTAAGGGGGGCATTTCAGGGACCGGTTTATTACGCTGCTGCAAGGCGGCTTCGAGGCGGTGATTGACCGTATCAATTACCCGGGTGCGCGCCCAGCAACGATCGGTCGCTTCAACGATAGTCCAGGGGCCCCATTCGGTATCGGTGCGGGCCAGCATTTCTTCAATGGCAACAACATAGTTTTTGTATTTGCGGTGGTGTTCCCAGTCTTCTTTTTGCACCCGCCAGGACTGGAGCGGGTCGTCTTCCAATTTTTTGAAGCGTTTTTTCTGTTCGGCTTTGCTGATGTGCAGGAAGAATTTGATAATGACGTAACCGTCATCGGTCAAGGTACGTTCAAAATCAACAATGTCTTGATAGGCCTGTTCCCAGGCGGAATGCGGGGTAAAGCCCTCAACCCGTTCAACCATGACGCGTCCATACCAACTGCGATCAAAGAGGCCGACCTGCCCATAATTGGGCAGGCGCTGCCAGAAACGCCAGAGCCAGGGCATTTGTTTTTCCAGGTCGGTGGAGGCCTTAATCGGATGGATATGGAAGCCACGCGGGTCCATGTAACGGGTGAGCAGGTTGATGGTGGTGCCTTTGCCAGAGGCATCCCAGCCTTCAAAAACAATGACAATAGGAATGCCAGCCTCCCAGGAAGAACGCTGTAAGAGCGTGAGCCAGGGGCCAGCCTGTTTAAGGCGCAGTTTGTAGGCTGCTTTGTCCAGCGCCAGGGAAAGATTGACTTTTTCAAGCATAATGCGTCCTCCCAAGAAGAACAATTGCCTGGATGATGATTAAACTGTAGCACAGAAACCGGAAAAGGCAAGCGGAGAAACGAATAGAATGGCGGGCCGGGAATGTTTCAGCGCTGCTCACATGGTTTTCTGGAGAGCGGTATACTTATTGGCAAGGAGCATGCTATGTTTTTTGACTTGCCTTTAGAACAACTGCAGCAATATCTTCCAGAGCGGGATGAGCCAGCCGATTTTGACCTGTTTTGGCAAACAACGCTGGAAGAAGCCCGGGCATTTTCATTGAGTGCCTGCTTTGACCCGGTTGAGACGGGGTTGAAGTGGATGGATGTTTTTGATGTGACTTATAACGGTTACGAGGGCCAGGCAATTAAAGGATGGTTCCTGCTGCCCAAAGAGCGGCCGGAGCCACTGCCCTGCGTGGTGGAGTACATTGGCTATGGCGGCGGGCGAGGCAAACCCATTGACTGGCTGCTGTTTGCCAATCTGGGATATGCTCATTTCGTGATGGATACCCGCGGGCAGGGCAGCACCTGGCAGGCTGGCGACACACCAGACCCAGAGCCAGAAGGTGCCAACCCCCAATATCCCGGTTTTATGACCCGGGGAGTGCTCAACCCCAAAACCTATTATTACCGGCGGGTGTTCACAGATGCAGTTCGGGCTGTAGAAGCTGCCAGAAGCCATCCGGCGGTGGATGCGCAACGCGTGGCAGTGACCGGGGGCAGTCAGGGCGGCGGCATCACCCTGGCGGTTGCCGGGTTGGTGCCCGACCTGGCGGCAGCCCTGGCAGACGTGCCATTTTTGTGCCATTACCGGCATGCCACAGAAATTGTGGATACCTTTCCTTATAATGAGATTTCGTTATTTCTGAAGACTCACCGAGACAAGATTGAGGTTGTATTTAACACGCTGGCCTACTTTGACGGGGTCAATTTTGCCACCCGCGCCCGTGCCCCGGCTTTGATGTGCACCGGACTGATGGATGATGTCTGCCCGCCATCTACGGTTTTTGCAGCTT
>JAGOFZ010000252.1 GCA_017996955.1 Longilinea sp. | reverse complement strand
GGCAGTGCAGCACAATCACGTCTTTGTCAGCTTCGCTGACCAGTTTTTCATTCACCTGGTAGGGCGGGAAGACCAGTTCGCGCTTCTTGCCTTCAGCTTCCTGGCCCATGCTGGTCCAGGTGTCGGTATAGATCACATGCGCGCCGCGCACAGCTTCATGCGGATCGCGCAGGAAGGTCAGTTTGCTGCCGCTGGTGGCGGCAAAACCGCGCGCAATTTCAACGGCCGCGGGCAGAATATCGTAATCTTCGGGGTTGGCAATGATGAAGTTGGCGCCCAGTTTTGCGCAAATATGCATCAGTGAAATAGCCACATTGTTGCCGTCGCCTACATAGGTCACATTCAGACCCTTCAGGCTGCCAAATTTTTCAATAATGGTCAGCGCATCGGCCATACCCTGGCAGGGATGATTGTAATCGCTCAGGCCATTGATGACCGGAATACTGGCCCACTTTGCCAGTTCCAGCACATGATCGTGCGCAAAAACGCGCGCCATCAGGGCATCCACATAGCCCGAAAGCACACGCGCCACATCCGCAATCGATTCGCGCTGGCCCAGGCCGATTTCATTCGGCGAGAGGTACAGTGCATCGCCGCCAAGCTGGCGCATCGCCATGTCAAAGCTCACGCGGGTGCGCAGGCTGGGTTTCTGGAAGATCATGCCCAGCACTTTGCCTTGCAGCAGGGGGGCATTGCCACCGGAACGCAGCTCCTTCTTCAGGCGCACAGCCAGGTCGAGCATGGCCTGCAGCTCAGCCGGGGTATAATCCGAAATGGCCAAAAAGTCTTTTCTCATTTGATACTCCTCACTGAAATACAAAAAGTTGGACACCGGCAAAAGTATATCACACCCATTCCAAATGGCTAGTGACCTAAATAAGCCCTTACCATGAAGAATGTCGCTGCGTGCCGTCTATTTTGAGCCCCAGCCGCCCCACCACAGCCCGCCCTCTGCCTTGGGTTTGAGAATCACAGACCGTACGCTATTTTTTCGCCTTTTTGATGGCATCTGCCACCATCAGGTCAATCACGTTGAAGGCCAGTGGCCCCAGAAAATTATTCAAGTGATAGAACAAATGGGTGTCAAATCCGGGAACAATGATGTACTGCCCGCGCCCGGCCGCTCTCAGGGTAATTTCTGCCACCTTATCGGCTGAAATTACCTGGGCAGCCTTTGAGAATTCCCGCGTCACGGCGGGTTTCAGCGGCGTTTCCCAGGCCAGTTGTGGCGTGTCGGTGTCCGGTGGAAAAACGATTGACACCTTCAACCCGCGCGGTTTGACCTCTGCTCGCAGCGCGTCGGTGAACCCCCGCACCGCAAACTTCGATCCGCTGTAAGCCGTGTAGCCATACGTGCCCACAAACCCCGCAGCCGAGGAAATATTGATGATCTGCCCCGCACCGCGCGCCAGCATCCCTTTGATGAACGCCCGTGTGACATGCACCGTCCCCAGGTAATTGACTTCCATCAGGCGGCGGAAGGTATCCAGGTCGGTGTCTTGAAATTCTGCTGGGTGCGTAATCCCCGCTGAATTGATCAGCAGGTCGGGTGTACCAACCGTCTGTTCAAACTCGTGCAGGCGCTCGGTAATTGCTTCTGCCTCCGCCACATTGCCCGCCAGTATCCCAACGGTTTGACCAGGGTCAGCACGGACTGCCTCAACCTCAGCTTTGGCAGATTCCAGTTGATCCAGCCGCCGCGCCAGCAGGTGTACCTGCGCCCCGGCGGCAGCCAGCTTTTTAGCCAGCGCCAGCCCAATCCCGCTGGAGCCCCCCGTAATAAGCGTAAGTTTCCCGGCCCAGACAGACTTTTTCATCACCTAATGGGCATGACCGCAGGAACCGCACGAGCCTCCGCTGCATCCCCCGCAGCCCCCGCCCCCGCCGCTGACCACCTGTCCATCGCTGTGTGCACAGCACAGCGATAGCGCCCGCCGCGTATGCTGGCTTTGGCAGCCCTTGCAGGCAATTGGCGCATCGGCATCTTTCATCGAGCGCATCGTATCAAATTTGCGCCCACAATCTTCGCATACATACTCATAAATTGGCATAGGTACCTCGCAGATAATCTCTCGCTTGCGATTCTAATGCTTTGAGTTTGGCCTGTCAAATCTCAATGGGTTTGTTCAACCCGCAAACCGCAGCCCATACACTGCAATGCCAAACGCAATCGCCACATTCAACGTCCGCTTGAAGCCCTGCATTGGGATCCACAATGTGCGCTCACACAGCGCCAGAATCGCCGGGTCCACGCCGCTCACCTCGCTGCCAGCCACCAGCAGTATCGGCTCATCAGAGATAACCGACCGGACCTCTGGCAGTGCCAACGCATGGGGTCCCACCTCCAGCGCCCACAGCCGCAGCCCGCGGGCCTTGCCAGCCAGCGCCGCATCCAGCGCATTCGGATGCCACGTCCACGGCACCGCATATTCTGCCCCCAGCGCCGTCTTGCCCACGCGCGGATTCTCCGGGGTGGGGGTTACCCCGCAAAGATGCAAATGGCTCACTCCGGCGCCATCTGCCGTGCGGAACATCGCCCCCACATTGAACGTACTGCGGACGTTATCCAGCAGGGCCTCCACCGGGGGGCCGCTGGCTTCCAGGCTGCGCGGGTTGTCGTCCGGCTCCAGCAGTGGCAGCGGTGCAATTTCGGTCGGTGCGCCACAGCGCGGGCAGGGGTGCCCCGGGCGCGCTGGTCCCGCCGCCTGCGGGTAGCGGAAGCGGCAAGTTGAGTCGCTGCACTGGCGGATGATCGTCTCTAGTGTCATGGGTAAATCAATTGTGCCGGGCGGCCTGAACCGCGGCAAACAATCGCGGGGTTTGCTCAGCCAG
>JAGOFZ010000251.1 GCA_017996955.1 Longilinea sp. | reverse complement strand
TGCATCCCGCCCCAGGCGGGCCACAATTTGCGGCATCAGGTCTTGCGGGGTGGGCATGGGCAGATGACCTGCGGGTTACACGTCCAGGTTGCGGACACTGCGGGCGTGCGTCTGGATGAAGCGGGTGCGCGGGGGCACGGCCTCGCCCATCAGCATATCAAAGGTGCGGTCGGCCTCGGCGGCATCTTCAATGCTCACCTGCAGCAGGGTGCGGCGCTCGGGGTCCATGGTGGTCTCCCAGAGCTGCTGGGGGTTCATTTCGCCCAGACCCTTGTAGCGCTGGATGCTGGCTTTATCGGAGCCCACGCCCATCTCTTTGAGCAGGCGCTCCAGGTCGGCATCGGTATAGGCGTAGCGCACCTGGTTGCGGTAGGCCACGCGGTAAAGCGGCGGCTGGGCAATGTAGAGGTGGCCTTCGTCAATCAGCGGCTGCATGTTGCGGAAGAAGAAGGTGAGCAGCAGGGTGCGAATATGGCTGCCGTCCACGTCCGCATCGGTCATAATGATCACGCGGCCGTAGCGCAGGCCCGAAAGGTCAAAGGAAGAGCCAATGCCCACGCCCAGGGCCGAGATCATGGATTTGATTTCTTCGTTGCCCAGGAGTTTGTCCATGCGGGCGCGCTCGGTGTTGAGGATCTTGCCGCGCAGCGGCAAAATGGCCTGGAAGTGGCGGTCACGACCCTGTTTGGCCGAGCCACCCGCCGAGTTCCCTTCGACGATGTACATCTCGGTCTTGTTCGAGTCGCGCTCCGAGCAGTCGGCCAGCTTGCCGGGCAGCGTCAGGCTTTCGAGCGCGCTCTTGCGAATGACCAGATCACGGGCCTTGCGGGCGGCGTCACGGGCGCGGGCCGAGGTCAGGTTCTTCTGCACAATGGCGCGGGCGGCCTGGGGGTTCTCCTGCAAAAACGACTGGAAGGCCTCGCCGACAATCTGCTGCACATAGGTCTGCACCTCGGGGTTCATCAGTTTGACCTTGGTCTGGCTTTCAAACTGTGGGTCGGGGTGCTTGATGCTGACCAGGGCGGTGAGTCCTTCGCGGGTATCTTCACCGGTGAAGTTGGGGTCGGCTTCTTTGAGCAGGCCGGTTTTGCGGGCGTAATCGTTGATCACGCGGGTGAGGGCCATGCGCAGACCGGTCAGGTGTGTGCCGCCATCCACCGTGTTGATGGTGTTGGCAAACGAATAGACCGACTCGTTGTAGCCATCGGTGTACTGCACCGAAACCTCAATGCCAATGTTCTCGATCTCTTTTTCCACATAGAAGACCGGGTGCAGCACTTCGCGGTTGCGGTTGAGGTAGCGCACAAACGAGCGGATGCCGCCATCAAAATAGAACGAGGTTTCGTGGCTGCTGCGCTCGTCCACCAGGCGGATCTGCACCTGCCGGGTGACAAAAGCCATTTCACGGAAGCGGGTGGACAGGGTATCAAAGCGAAATTCCACGTCGCCCTGGAAGATCTGGGTGTCGTAATGGAAGGTGGTGCGGGTGCCGGTGATGCGCGGGTCGCATTTGCCAATCGGTTTGACGGCTTCCTGCGGGATGCCGCGCTCGTAGCGCTGGAAGTAAACCTTGCCATCGCGGCGCACTTCTACCTCGCACCACTCTGAAAGCGCATTGACCGCCGAAACGCCCACGCCGTGCAGACCGCCCGAAACCTTGTAGCTGCTGTGCCCAAACTTGCCGCCAGCGTGCAGGGTGGTCATCACCACCTCCAGCGCCGATTTTTTCTTCTCGGGGTGCACATCCACCGGGATGCCGCGGCCGTTGTCTTCCACGGTGATGCTGCTGTCGGGGTGAATGGTCACAGTAATGCGGTCGCAGACGCCCGCCAGGGCTTCGTCAATCGAGTTATCCACCACCTCGTACACCAGGTGGTGCAGGGCTTTCTGGTCGGTGCCGCCCACATACATGCCGGGGCGGCGGCGGACGGCTTCGAGGCCTTCGAGAACTTGAATATCTTTGGCGCCGTACGAGGAAATATTGGCGTTATTGGTTGTCATTATTCAGGGCTCCAGTCAAAATTACAGCGTGGGGCGTTCAACCGGCGGACGCGGGGTCTGGCGAGACTGCATGACCTTCATGCCGCCGCGAAAATAAACAAAGGCTGCGGCCACCAGGGCCGTGTAGATAAAGGCATGGCCTAAAATGCCCACGCCCAGCAGCCAGGAACTGGCCTCGGGCAGCGTCCAGAGCATATCCAGGCCCAGGCCGAGCACTGCGGCGGTCATAATGAACATGCCGCCGGTCGGCAGGTAAAAGCGCGTCAGGCGCCAACTGTTCAGCAGCGCGGTGATGGCGTTCATCTGGTGGGTGAAGATGCCCAGCGGCGCAAACAGCAGCGGCACAATCAGCCAGACCAGCAGGAAGATCACAAAGAACATCAGAAACTGCCCAACAACCGGACTGACCACCGCAATCAGAGAGACCAGCAGCGCCCCCGGCACGGTGACCAGCAGCGCCAGCCCCAGCAGCATCAGCGTGAGGGCGGCCACCTGCACAAAGTGGCGGGCGGCGGTCCGCAGATTGAAGGGTTCCACCGCTTCGGTGGCGGCCCGGCCAATGGCGCCAAAGTAGAGGCTGCCCAGCAGCCAGCCGATGACGATGAGAAGCACCGTGAGACCCAGCAGCGGCAGGGTGCCGCCCACCTGCGTGACCAGCGGCGCGCCGTAGGGTGTTGCCGCCGTCTCAGCCATGGGCGTCAGTGCGGGCACGCCGACCGGGAAGGTGGACAGCAGGCTCACCAGATTGAACTGCGATATCGAGGTCTGAAGAAGCTCGAGTGCGGTATTGACGGCCTCTACCTGGGCGGGCTGAGCGGCCTTAAGCAGGTTGGT
>JAGOFZ010000250.1 GCA_017996955.1 Longilinea sp. | reverse complement strand
GCCTGGTTTGCGGGCTACTCTGATATTGACCGGGAAGACCGCCCCGATATTGCCGTGGTGGTGATTGCCGAAAACGCCGGCGAAGGCTCTGAAATTGCCGCGCCGATCTTCCGGCGCATTATGGAAGTCTATTTCAACGGGCAGCCCTCCAAGCTCTACCCGTGGGAAACGACCTACAACGTCACCCGCACGCCCGAGCCGCTCTACACCAACACCCCCGAACCCACCGAAACCCCCGAACCGACCCAGACGCCCCAGCCATGAACGCCGACAAACTGACGGGCACTGTCATCCGTTACCAGAGCGGTTTTTACCAGGTGGCCCTGCCCGATGGGCGGGTGACGGTCTGCCAGCTGCGCGGGCGGCTGAAGCGCGGCCCCGCCCGGGGCGACCTGGCAGCCGTGGGTGAGGAAGTGGATGTGAGCCTGCAGGCCGATGGCACCGGCATGATCGAGACCATTCACCCGCGCCGCAGCGAGCTGGCCCGCCTGGCGCCCACGCCGCGCGGCCCCTACCGCCAGGTGCTGGTGGCCAACCTGGACCAGGTGGCGCTGGTATTTGCCTGCGCCCACCCCGCCCCGCACCTGCGGATGCTGGATCGCTTTCTGGTGATCTGCGAAAAGCAGCGCCTGCAGCCGTTGATTATCGTCAACAAGGTGGATCTCTTGCCGCTGGATGAGGTGCAGGCTATGTTCGCCATCTACCCGTCGCTGGGCTACCGGGTGCTCTTTGCCTCAGCGCGCGCTGGCATTGGCATTGACGAACTGCACTCGCAGCTCAGCGGGCGCATTTCGGGCTTTGCGGGACCCAGCGGGGTGGGCAAGTCCAGCCTGTTGAATGCGGTGCAGCCCGAGCTGGGGCTGGCGGTCAGCGAGATTGGCCGCGAGGGGCAGAAGGGCCGCCATACGACCGTGGTGCGCGAGATGTATGCCCTGAACGGCGGAGGCTTTGTGATTGACCTGCCCGGCCTGCGCTCGCTGGCGCTGTGGGATACCCAGCCCGAAGAGCTGGACGGCTATTTTCCTGAACTGCGCGACCGGGTGGCCGACTGCGCCTTCAACGACTGCACCCACACACACGAGCCCGGCTGCGCCGTGATTGCCGCAGTGGATGCCGGCCAGGTGCACCCCGAGCGCTACGAGTCTTACCTGCGCCTGCGCTTCGGGGATGATTAAATCCCGCTTCCTGCCAGGGAGCGGCCAGGTGAGGGCGCGTTCAAGTTTGATCTGTCATCATTTTGATCCCATTTTCAGGAGAGGTGAATATGAAACGTGCAGTCAGCGTCTCGCTGGGCAGCCCCAGCCGCAACAAGAAAGTGGTTGTGACCCTCAATGGGGTGGACATTGAGGTAGAGCGCATTGGCACCGGCGGCGATGTGGCCGCGGCGCAAAAGCTCTACGCGGAATTGGATGGCAAGGTGGACTGCCTGAGCGTGGGCGGCGTGGATCTGCGCCTGCCGCTGGGTGACCGCTGGTACCCGCTGCGCTCGGCGATGAAGCTGATCAAAGATGTGCATCAGACGCCGGTGGTGGATGGCAGCGGCCTGAAGCACACGCTGGAGCGGCGCGTTTTCGAGCTGGCCCGCCCGCAGTTGGGCGAGATTCCCCACTTCAAAAACGCCTTCATTCCCATGATTGTGGACCGCCTGGGGTTGGGTCATGCCGTGGCCGAGGTAGCCGATGAGGTGGTGATTGGCGACCTGATGATGGAATTTGGCCTGCCCTTCCCCATTCACGGCCTCAAACAGTATTACCGCGTGGCGCGGCTGCTGCTGCCGTTTGTCAGTTACCTGCCGCTGGCCACCATCTTCCCGCCGGGCTATAAAGACGAGCCGATTGTGCCCAAGTATGAAAAAATCTGGGCGGCTGCCGACCTGATTGCCGGCGATTTCCTCTACATGCGCAAGCACCTGCCCAACGATCTGCGCGGCAAGTGGATTGTGACCAACACCACCACCAGCGACAATGTGGACCTGTTTCGGGCGCGCGGCGCCAAACTGGTCATCACCACCACGCCGGTGTTTGAGGGTCGCTCCTTTGGCACCAACATGATGGAAGCCACGCTGACCGCCTACGCCGGCAAGGGCCGCCCGCTGACCGCCAGCGAACTGAACGCCCTGATTGACGAGCTCAACTTCCGCCCCACCGTGCAGGTGTTTTAGAATTTTAGATTGCTGAATGACGGCGGTGTGAGGGCTGTTCCACATGCAGTGGCGCCGTCTGGCGTGACGCGTAAGGGGTCGCGGAGCACCCTGTAGGGGCGAGGCAGGCCGTTTGCGGCCTAACCCAAAACTGGCTGCGCCTCGCCCGGCTGGGGCAAATATTCTGCCAGGGACGGGCGAGGCGCAGTTATCTATAACCTCAGCAATCAATGGCTTGCCTCGCCCTTACGTTTATGTGCGTCTTTGTGTCGGCTTATTTAACAGTTTCGCAGATCAACCCGTCCACAACGCTCTGCCATCGCACATGCAGCCTGGAACGTGGAATGAACTTGAAACTTTATTTGACAAATCTCACCGCCGAGTCTAGAATCAAGGCATCCTGTTCACGGGTGGACCTGATAAACCATGCTTGAAGAGCAAGCCCAATTGGCGGACGGAGGAAAATGCCCAAAATGAAAAAGCATTGGATTTTGCTTGTAAGCATCGTTCTGCTCCAAACCATTCTGGCAGGGTGCATTTCTAGAACGCCACAACTGCCGGAAGAATGCCTGGCGCAGAACATGTTGATTTCCAAAGAAGACATTGGTGCCGTAGAAGAAAGAGAACTGCTTGTACCAATGCCCGATGAGCCCGCTAATTCGGCAGTAAACGATTTTACACCTGGACCTGCATTAA
>JAGOFZ010000249.1 GCA_017996955.1 Longilinea sp. | reverse complement strand
GCATTCCGTTTGACCATCTTCTGCACGCCAATCGCCAGCGAAATAGTCACCACCGCGGGCAGAGCTTCGGGCACCACCGCCACCGCCAGCGCAATGCCGAAGATCAGCATTTCCACCAGCGGCTGACCGCGCACCAGCCCCACCGCCACAATCAGCGCCACCACCACAAAAGCTGCCCGTGCCAGAACCGCCCCCAACTTGTCCAGGTTGTGCTGGAGCGGGGTCTTGCCGGTTTCAACCGTTTGCAGCATTTGCGCAATTTTACCGAACTCGGTCTGCATACCCGTCGCAGCTACCAGGGCCCGCCCGCGTCCATAGGTCACTGCCGTCCCGGCATAGACCATATTCTTGCGGTCGCCCACCGACAGCTCAGAGTTATCCAGCGGCTGCGTGTGCTTTTCAACCGGCATTGATTCACCCGTCAGCGCTGCTTCTTCCACCTGCAGGTTCACCGCCTCCAGCAGCCGTGCATCGGCTGGCACGCGGTCGCCCGTGTTGAGTAGAATCACATCGCCAGGAACCAGTTCGCGCGCCGGGATTTCCGTGTCGTCGCCATCGCGCAGCACTGTGGCAGTGGGCGCCGCCATCTCCCGCAGCGCTTCAATCGCCCGTTCCGCGCGATATTCCTGCACGAAGCCCAGCGCCACAGCAAACAGAACGATCACCGCAATCACAACTGACTCAATCCCGTGCCCCAGGAACAGCGAAATAATCGTTGCTCCCAGCAGAATCAGAATCAGGATATTCTTGAACTGCGCCAGCAGAATTTCAAAGGCCGAAATCCGCTTGGCCGCCTGAATCTCATTGGGGCCAATTTCTGCCAGGCGTTTGGCTGCCTCGGCGCTGGTCAGCCCCTGCGGACTCGTCTCCAGTGCGGCGTTAATCTCGTCTTGTTTCAGGGTATGCCAGATTTTAGCTTCCATAAATATCGTCTTTCTCCTTGTTGTTTAGTTTTTGTAAGATAACAGGTGGAGGCCTTGCCCAAAAACACCGGCCTTACTATTCATCCTCACCGGGCGCCAGCACCAGAGCCGGGGCCGCCCGTCTCCGTGTCCACCAGAAGTAGATTCCCAATGCAACGGCCCCTCCCACCAGCAGGTAGGGCAGGGCCTGCTTCAAATACAAGCTGATTAACTCCCACTCATGCCCCAGCAGGTACCCGGCGCCAATCAACAGGGTACACCAGGCATACGCGCCGATGAACGTGGTGGTCACAAACGCCCCAAAGGGCATCCGCGCCAGCCCTGCCGGAATGCTAATCAGCGTCCGAATGGCGGGGATCATTCGCCCAATCAGTACCAATCCCGTCCCCCAGCGCTGAAAGAGCTGCTCTGCCCGGGCAATATGCTCCGGCGCAATCCGCACCCAGCGCGCAAACCGGTCAACTACCGGACGCCCACCCAGCCGCGCCACCCAGTAGGTGATGGAGGCTCCAATCACGCTGCCGATAGCTGAATACAGTCCACCCAGAAAAATCATGCTGACCGGCAGCTCGTGTTCGGCAATCAGCATCCAACCGGCAAAGCCCAGGATCACCTCGCTGGGTGTGATGCCGGTGGCATTTTCAAAAACCAGCAACGCTGCCACCCCCAGCCAGCCCCAGGCATTATACAGCGTTTGCAGCAATCCTAAAATCCAGATTTCAATTTGATCAATCATTCAACCGATCCTTGTTGGGGCGGGGTGGTGGTTAACGCCGCGGGTTCTGGCAGACGGTTTTTAACCCGGCTGAGATGGGTGGTGACGCCAACGGCGATAACGAACAGCAGGGCTTTGAGCCACTCGCTATCCACGATAAACAGGATGGCAGTGCCAATCGTCAACCACAGCAGCGTCAGGGTGATTAGTTTTTGCCGCAGTGGAATGCCCTTGCCGTCTCGATAGTCGCGGATATAGCTGCCAAAAGGCGAGCGGTATACCAGCCACTGGTAAAACCCTTCAGATCCGCGGCCGTAACAAAAGGCCGCCAGCAGTAAAAATGGCGTGGTTGGCAGAACCGGGAGGATGATTCCAATAATCCCCAGCCCCAGACAGATTGTCCCACCGATGATCCACAGTTTTTTACCCATCACAGGCGCCATCCTCGTCTCAAAATAAAAAACCATCGTCAAAAAAACGATGGTCTTGCGCTTGAGTTCAGACAGCCGGGAAATAAATTCCGTCTTGACGACCGTCTATCCCGAAAAATCGGGAGGCTACTCCCCACCGGAGTTGAGATAGTTTACAGGATTTATATACAATTGTCAATCCTTTTAAGGTCGCCGCCATGACCAGTTATTGGATAAAAATCCACCCGGATCAGAAAGGCCGATTATTCCTGAACCGGGTGGTTTGATGACCTGGGAGGTTTGCCCGTTACGGTTTTATTTCAACCCGCACTACCCGCACACTCAGCCCGCCTTCGGCTGGTGTTGCCGTGATAACCAGCATGGTCTGCACGCCCTCACCCTGCTGGATATAAGCCCACAGTGGGCCATTGGCTGTTTCAAGGCCCTCGCCCTGCGGCAGGTAACCCAGCGCACCCAACTGATCGGTATAGAAGGCTGCCAGCGTACCGGCATCAAGCGCCGTCTGGAAGCGAACCTCAGCGGGCAGCTCTACCAGCCCGGTAGCCCCATCTGGAACTGGGATCCCCCTCAGCGGCAGGGGGCAGCTTTCTGGAAGCTGCATGGCACCCTCACCGGGGTCCCGCAGGGTATATTCCCACGACTGCTGTCCCGTGATTCCGGCGCCAAAGACCGTATCAGACTCTAACGTCAGCGTATATTTGATCACCTGTCCGCCCGGCTGGGCAACCCAGACCTTGCCGCTGGCGGTGGCGGCCTCTCCGGCTCCGA
>JAGOFZ010000248.1 GCA_017996955.1 Longilinea sp. | reverse complement strand
CTCTTTGGCCGAGTCTGCTAAACGCGGCAACCTGCGTATTAAATACCATGCCTGAAGGGCAAAGTCAATGCCGTGGGGGAAGTTCTGACAAATTGTTAATAGTACGAGGACAGCAGGACCGAATAATTATGAGTAACCTTAAAAATGATTGACCAGACGAGGTTTATTCTTTAAAATGGACACATGATTTTATCGTTCAACAGCAACCTGTTTTTGGGTTTCTACCGCACTGACCATGATCCGCCGCTGGCTTGCGGCTCTAACGTATTTGGCGCGATGCGCTGACGTATTATTCGGTTAATGTTTTAAATAAAGGATTGACTATGTCTCCCACCCCATTTACATCTAAACGTGCTCCTTATTACGCCAACGTGCCTGACGAAAAGTGGAATGACTGGCGCTGGCAAATGAGCAACCGGCTCAATTCGCTGGAAGATTTTGAGCATGTGTTGAATCTGACGGACAGCGAGCGCAAAGCGCTGAGCACTAGCGGGCTGTTCCGGGTTGATATTACGCCCTATTACGCCTCGTTAATTGACCCTAACGATCCTAATGACCCCATCCGGCTGCAGGTTATCCCCCGCGATAACGAGATTTTGCCGTTTACGGGAATGATGGAAGATTCCTTGTCCGAAGATCGCCACTCGCCGGTTCCCGGGCTGGTGCACCGCTACCCAGACCGGGTGTTGATGCTGGTGACAACTCAATGCGCTTCTTACTGCCGGTACTGCACTCGCTCTCGGATCGTGGGCGACCCAAGCGCGACCTTCTCGCGGGCAGAATTTGAGGCCCAGATTGAGTATTTGAAGAATACGCCGCAGGTGCGTGATGTGCTGCTCTCGGGCGGCGATCCGCTGGCGCTGGCGCCGAAAATTCTTGAGGAACTGTTGAGCCGGCTGCGCGAAATTCCGCACATTGAGATTATCCGGATTGGCAGCCGCATTCCGGTGTTTATGCCGCAGCGGGTGACGCCGGAATTGTGCGACACTCTGCAAAAATACCATCCCCTGTGGATGAATATCCATGTCAACCACCCCAATGAAATCACCGCTGAACTGGCAGAGGCAACTGACCGCCTGACTCGGGCGGGCATTCCGCTGGGCAATCAGAGCGTGCTGCTGGCGGGCGTGAACGACTGCGTGCATATTCAGCGACGGCTGGTGCAAGACCTGGTGCGGATTCGGGTGCGCCCGTATTACCTGTATCAGTGCGACCTGGTGGAAGGCGCTGGACACTTTCGCACACCGGTTGCCAAGGGCGTGGAGATCATCGAAGGGTTGCGCGGCCACACGTCTGGCTACGCGGTTCCGACCTATGTGGTAGATGCTCCCGGCGGCGGTGGTAAAATTCCGGTGATGCCGAATTACATGATCAGCATGTCGGATCACAAGATTATCTTGAGAAACTATGAAGGCTACATCACGACTTACGAAGAACCTACGGATTACAAGGCTCATGATCCCAAGACCTGCCCGCACTGCCAGAGCAAGCGGGTAGAGCCGGGTCAGGGCGGCGTGATGGGGCTGCTGGATGGCGAAGATATGTTTATTAAGCCAGAAGGTTTTGACGAACTACACAATCGAGGCGGTGGGGCGCATCGGCTGCGCGCCAATGAAGATAAGTGGAAACCGCTGGGAATTGGCTCCGGCGAAGAGGCGTAAGCTGTGTGAGGGCGGCAGCCGGTATAAGGGCTGCCGCCCTCTTTCTCAATCAAGGAGGTATGATGCATTACCGACGAATGGGCAAAACAGGGCTCAAGGTAAGTGAAATTTCTCTGGGGGCGTGGGTTACTTTTGGCAATCAGATTGACCAAAAGACTGCCAGCGATCTCATCCATGCAGCGCATGAGCAGGGAATTAACTTTTTCGATAACGCCGATGTTTATGCGGGCGGGCAGGCAGAAGTTGTGATGGGGCAAGCCATCAAAGGACTGGCGCGCACCGAACTGGTGATTTCCAGCAAAGTGTTTGGGCCCACCATGCCAGGACCCAACGGGCGCGGGCTCTCACGAAAGCATATTATGGAATCCATCCACGCCTCGCTGAAGCGGCTGGACACGGATTACCTGGATCTGTATTTTTGCCACCGCTACGACCCAGATACCCCCATTGAGGAAGTCGTGCGGGCTATGGATGACCTGATCCACCAGGGCAAAGTGCTGTACTGGGGAACATCGGAATGGGAGTCTGCCCAGGTTGCCCAGGCCATTGGCGTGGCGCGGCAATATGGGTTGGTCCCGCCAGTGGTTGAACAGCCGCAGTACAATTTGTTTCATCGCAACCGGGTTGAGATGGAACTGGCCCCGCTGTGCAAAGAATATGGTTTGGGGCTGGTGACATACAGCCCGCTGTATCAAGGGTTACTGACGGGTAAATATAACGATGGAATCCCAAGCGGCAGCCGGGCAGATCGCGACGATATGGTCTGGGTTCGGGACCGAATTACACCTGAAAAGGTTGATGTGGTGCGGCACCTGACCGTGATTGCAAATGACCTGGGAATTACCCCGGCGCAGCTTGCCATCGCCTGGATTCTGCGGCGCAAAGAGGTCAGCAGTGTGATTACCGGGGCAACCCGGATTGAGCAACTGGATGATAATCTGGCCGCGGCGGAGGCTGTGGATAATTTAAGTGACGAGATTCTCGAGCACATTGAGCAGATTGTTGGCAACCAGCCGGAATAAGGTTTGGATGGGATTTTCCTTGCAAAAGGCAAGCAGCTGAAGTATGCTTAAGCTTGGGAGTGGATGAGTCCCGGTGGGCTTTCCGGTCTTCAAAACCGGTGACGGGTCGCGTTGCGGGCCGTGGTGGGTTCGACTCCCATCCATTCCCGCCTAGAAACGGCTGACGG
>JAGOFZ010000247.1 GCA_017996955.1 Longilinea sp. | reverse complement strand
GCGGGTGGCGCCGGGCAGCAGGTTGGCCTGGTCGGCCATCAGGGTGGTGTTGAACTCAATCCCAATGGTCACGGGGGTGCTCACGCGCAGCGGCTGCGGGCCTTTGCCATCGCGCCAGCGTTCCACGGCGGCGGCGGCGGCTTCGCTGATCAGGCGCTGGGATTCTTCCAGCGGCAGGCACAGGGCAGCGGTGCGTCCCACGGCCTGCTTGACGGCGACTGTTGCCACACCGGGCAGCCAGTCGCGCGCCTCGGCGCCCACCGACTGGTCGCCCGTGACGAGCAGCACCGGCGCGTTGAATGCGCCGCAAACGGCGGCGTTCAGGCCGGTTTCGCCAAAGATGCGCCCGTTGATCCAGGCATTGGCCACCCGCGCGCTCGACCAGGTGTGATCGAGGATGGCGTTGGGTGTGCCGATGCGGGCATGATAGCCGACAAAAAAGACGGCATCTACGCCGTGCTGCACACCCTGCACCATTGAGAAGGGCGAAGGTGTGCCCGTGCTCAACCGGGCGCGGGGGTCCAGTTCTTCAATCAAAACGTTGCCGCTGTTCCAGTGACCATCGGCAATCTGAATATCATCCACGCCGGCCTGGGCCGCGCCGCGGATGGCTGCATTAACGTCTGCCGTCATGATATGGCGAAAGCGCTGATATTCTGCGTGCGAGGGGTCCACCTGATTCCAGTTGACCACGCCGCTGATGCCTTCCATATCACATGCGATGAGCAATTTCATGGGGCTGTTCTCCTGTAAGGTTGATGGGAAAGAATGTAAAGAAAGTATACTACAAAGGATTTGAGATGAAGGGATTGGGTTGGGTAGATTCTGAATGACGGTCAAGCGCGCTGGGGCAATATCCCTGGCGGCCCCCCGCCAGCACCCGGGGGCTGATTTCTTAAATTGTGACGCCATTGACGAAACCCTGCTTTGCGTTACAATCCATTCAGACAATTGAAGCATAATCATTTCAACCTGTTGAGGTGGGTATGAAACGTTTTAGCTTGATGCTCTTACTCATGGGACTGCTGCTGGGAGCCTGCATTCCCCCCAAACCCACGGCCACCCTGCCGCCGACGCACCCGGTCACCCAGGCGCCCACGCGCACCCCTTCAAACACCCCCCTGCCGACGGTTACAACCCCGCCGGTGAAGACCGGCACCCCGACCGAAACTCCCACCGCCACGCTCTGGCCAGCCGTTCCATTTGACCTGGCCGATACCCGGGTGGGCACGCCCCTGCCGCCAACCGCAGAACCCATCACAATGGGCAACATCCAGAACCTGAGCATGCTGGCGCAGTGGGGCCAGGGCGTGCTGACCGATGTGGCCTACTCGCCCGATGGCCACTGGCTGGCTGTGGCAACGACTGTTGGCGTGGCAATGTATGACACCCAGGACCTGACCCACCGGCAGTATTTTCTGGATACAGTTTCAAACGTAAGAACCATTGTCTTCAACCCGGACAGCCAATTGCTGGCGGTAGTCTCCACGGTTTCTCGCTACATCCAGATCTGGCGGCTGGCGGATCAGACTTTGGTGCATGAATTTGAGCTGTCTGATACGGCAGATTATTGGTATAGACCCATTTATGTTTCATTCTCGCCAGATGGGCAGTATTTTGCCACTTCATATCCCACAGGGGAAGGTTGGGATGATACATATGAATTTAAACTCTGGCAAACCCGGGATTGGAATCAGGTTGAAGCCCAGCCTAACTTTCAAAGCTTTGGTTTCTCACCGGATGGGCTATCGAGCGTGATTACCTCTGAAGATGGCCAAAAAGTTATCGTATCTTCTGATGAATTTGCGCTGCGCGTCTTGGATGCAACGAACCTGAAGTCGCTTTATAACATTCCTCAAGTCGAATATATATTGGACACTGTGGGGCGGGGCAGCGAGGCTTATAAAACCTGTGATGTGGTAACGGTTGGCTGTGGCGGTGAGTACGGGCCCTCCCTCATGCGTATTAAGACGCTTCAACAGGTTCCGGCCTATAATGCGATTGCGGTTCTATACTGGGGCGATTATTCCACCAGACAAATCCGCTTGTACAGCCTGAAAGACGGATCACTCCTTCAGCAGTATGATGTTAATGGGGTCGAAGAATTTGATTTTTCGCCAGATGGACGGTTCCTGGTCCTCAACCATTACGCTATTGGCGCAGTGTATATCCTGGATACCCAAACCGGAGAGCTTGCCAGCACGCTGACAGCGTTCAATTCTCCGGTAAAGGCCCTGCAGTTCTCGCCAGATGGCGCCTGGCTGGCAGCCACCGATGGCACAGCCACGCGCATCCGTCAGACACAGGATGGGGCAGTGCTGCGCAGCATCGAGGGTGTTGTGGGGTTCTCGCCGTCCGGTGAACAGATTGTGACCGGCCTGACCGATGGGCAGGTGACCGTTGAGACGATCTCGGGGGCGCAGCCCGGCGGGCTGGTGACTGAAACGGGCGCACTGGAGGCACTGGCGTATTCTCAAGATGGGCAGATCATCTTTTCATCCACTGCTGAATGCAACCTGCGTGTCCGGCAGGCCAGTGATGGGTCTCTCATCCGTACCCTGGAGCCCCCAATAATCCCGGATGGGGTGGGGTTGCCCATTCGGGTTCCGGTAACCCGGTTGCTCAGCTCGCCTGACGGGCAGTACCTGTTCGGCTCTGATGAATTCGGCACGCTGACGGTTTGGAATCTGGCGGATGGGAGCCAGGTGCGCTTAAATACGGTCCCAGCAGAGGAGGACTTCTTTTCCCGCCCGTCGCTGGGCATGGCGCTGTCACCGGATGGGCAGACGCTGGCTTTTGCCGACCAGGAATCGATTGTGCTATACAGCCCGGCCAATCATCAAATCCTGGCGATGAT
>JAGOFZ010000246.1 GCA_017996955.1 Longilinea sp. | reverse complement strand
GTGCACAAAAGTGTATTGATCAATAAGTGCTTCGACCGGATCTTCATTATCTACAACAAGATGATGTTCAGCCCGTAGTGAGCGCAGTCGATCATACAGGCGGAATTTTTCAATTTGCAGAATCTGCATGACCACCTGAGCCGTAAATTGCACCCCCTCAACAGACGCTATATTTAAAATATCGCGCAAGTCGGCATCCATCAGATGAAGCCGTTCTTCCAATACTTTGCTGAGGGTCTGAGGCAGGGTCAGCAGTACGGCTGTGTCACCCTCGAAATGCCAGCGAGTTAATCCTTCTGGTCCAGATAAAGGGCGAATCATGCCGCGTTGTTCGCCCAGCGCAAATAACTGGCTCACAAATAATGCATGTCCCTCAGTAATCGCTGCAATTTTCTGTATCACAGCGGGTTGGAAGTCGTTAAGCGGATAGCGCCGCCGGACATATTCCCAGACATCCAGACCCTGATCTAACTCCAGGGTTTGAGCACCCTGGCGGATCAGGTTAGCCAGCACCTCGCGGAAGATTCGTCCCTCATCATTGCCGGAAACCGGGCGGGAGGCCAACACAAACAGAATGCGCCCACCAGCCAGATTACGTGCCAGATAAAAGAGCAGTTGCAATGATGTCGCGTCAGCCCATTGTAGATCATCTAAAAAAATCACCAGGGGGCGTTTTTCAGCAACCCGCAGATACATACTGGCATATTGCCCAAAAATATTTTCTTGTGAAAACACAGGTTGAGCCAGCGCCTTCATAGCCTCGGTTGCCGTAAGCGTGGCTGCAGCATACAACCCGCCGCTCAAAAAATCTGCCCAGGCCGGGGCAACCTTGCGCGTAAATTCGACCAGGTTGCCTAAAACAGCTTCGGCAGGTGTTTTCAGACTTGTCAGCACCTGCATGAACGGCGACAATCCGTTCTCTTGAGTTTCCATTGAGCAGATGCCCTGCCCAATGAAGACGGGTTCGTTTTGCCTGGGCCCCGACAACAGGTTAAGAAAGTGCTGAACCAGATAGCTTTTGCCTGTTCCGACATCACCACTGACCAATACAAAACGTGGCTGACGCTGCTGGCAAACCATTTCAAATTCGTACTGCAGTTGTTTCAATTCTTCTTTGCGGCCCACAAAAAAGTCTGGCATTGTGGCTTCTCCTGTTTTCTTCAAGGCAGCGGCATCTTACTTACAGCAGCCAGCAGCGCTTCAGCAAATATACGCCGTAGATCGTTGGCCTGTGGCAGCAGCAGCCCCGCACCGTCCATGTATAACATCTCGTTGGTTTCTTGTAACAATAGAGGCGCGCGTGGCGGAGTGACCTTGGGTCCATTCCAGCCAAAGGTATCTCCAATGTACCCATAAGTGCCCAGGTACGCTGCGTTGAGAGCAATTTGCAGTTCTGGCAGACGGTGGGTCAGCTCATTTGCATAAATTTCGGCACAACCAGGTGGGGCCGTCGGCCGGATTTCATGCCCTGATAAATCGTGGGTCATATCATTGATGATGATATCCGCAGTAATCTCAACCCCGTCATCGTCATGCAGACCAACACGGGTGGAATGGGCATCCAAAATAAACCGGCGCGGACCTGCTGCGATGGCTTGAAAAAAAGAGGCCCCAAACCGATCAAGCCAGGCGCGGCGCAATGCGGTTGAAGGCTCTCGGCCTGGTCGATAAATGGGTTGCCCCTGGAACATAACCGGGGTTGCGTCATCCAACCGATCAGGGTGTCGATTGAGGTTGATGCATAACGGACTGTAGTCAAATCGAATGGTAGGGTTACCCAACCAGTCGCGAAAATCATAAATCAGGTCGGTATACCAATCCGTGCAATCGAAGAGTAATGCTTCGACATTTTCTACCAGATCGGTGCGTTGAATTTCGGGTGGCAGGAGGCGCCCCGCGTGGGGAATAACCACACAAATCTCAGAACCAGGAATCATTATGCCAGCCCGTAGCGCGCCGCAGCCAGCTGCAGCACCCGGTTGATGAGCGCGGGGTAGCTGTAGCCGGCAACCTCGGCCGCGCAAACAAAGGAAGCCTGGGTCACATCGGGGTAAAGCAGCGGGATGGCGTTGACCTCCAGGATGCGGGGTTTGCCTTCAGCATCCAGCCGCAGGTCCATGCGGCACAGGTCGCGCAGGTGCAGCACCTGTTTGGCGCGGCGGGCAATGCCCTGCAGCTCGGCGGTAAATTCATCGGTCAATGGCGCCGGGCAGATGCGGTAGGTCTGGCTGTCGGCGTCTTCTTTCTGCGCGTGCGAATAAAAGCCAATCGGCGAGACGATTTCCACAATCGGCAGCGCCTCATCACCCAGCACGCCAATGGTGAACTCCCGCCCGGAGACATATTCTTCCACCAGTATCGGCGCGTGAATCATGCTCCAGGCCCACTGGATCTGGCGGGTCAGGTCGGCTTCATTCTGCACAATGGCATGGTCATCCACCCCCACCGAAGAGCCTTCGCTGGCAGGTTTGACAAAGAGCGGAAAGCGCAGCCCGGTGCTGTCAAAGTGGTCAGGGTCATCCACCACAATAAAATTAGCCGTGGGCAAACCATGGGCCTGAAAGACTTTCTTCGCCATCTGCTTGTTATGCGAGTAGAGCATGCCCTGAACATCTGAAGCAGTGTAGGGAATGCCCAGCAGGTCCAGCAGGGCAGGGGTCTGCGCCAGGCGGCTCTCGCCGTAGTGCCCCACAGCGTAGTTGAAGCAAATATCCGGGCGGTAGCGCCCCAGCAGCTCGGGCAGGCGGGCATCTGCCGGAAAATATTCTGCCTGATGCCCCTGCTGCTGCAGGGCATCCATAATGGCCTGGATGGTCTTGGGCTCGTCCAAATCGTCCCACCGGCCGGGCGCATCGTCCGGG